>CABURG010000010.1 GCA_902493835.1 uncultured Collinsella sp.
ACCTCGTGTACTATCGTGAGGAGCGGATCAAGAAGTCCCTCGGGTGGCTGAGCCCGATGGAGTACCGCAGGAAGCTTGGATACGCCTAGGCGCGGTCCAAGAAATCGTCCGCACCCCCTATTTAGGAACTATTTCACCGCAACTTGTGAAGAGCTAGTTGCCTTTGTGGAAGAGGTGTTTGATAACGGAGGGGATGCTCTTGGCACCCTTGGCCGTCACATCGATAAAGTCGGGCGAACGCACGAGCTTATCCTCGTCAACGTACTTGCGGACCGCACGAAGCGTCTCTTTGTCGTCGCGCGTCGAAAACGTAAAGTGACCGTTGTCCTTGGTGAAGATGGCAAAACGCGTGATCTTCTTGGTGCCGCGCAAAACCTCGGCGGCAATATAGTCGACCTCGTCCCACGGGATTTGAATATAATCCTCGGGATTGCGCTCGTTATAGTACTCAAACGCCTTATTGCCCACCATCACGTTACCGTGGCTGGTAAGCCCCATCAGGCAGGTTGCCGGCGTTGCCAAATCGACCGTGCTGTTCTGAGATTGCGCCATACGCGCCTCGCCCTCCAATAAAAACAATCGGACCGCATCCAGTGTACCCACCGGGTGCGGTCCGTTTCAATGGCTCAAAAGCCCTTACCTAGCAACTCTCGGTCTTAAGCCGAAGCGTGCTTACATGAAGCCGCAGAAGCGACCGATGATGCCGACGGCGAAGAGAGCCAAGATGATGACGATCGGGCTGACCTTCTTCTTGAGGAGCTTGCAGACCAGCAGGGTCAGGCACACGGCGGCAAGGCCGGGGATGAGCTGATCGAGGTTGGCCTGAAGCGTGGTGACCTTCATCTGATCAAGGGCGGTAGCACCGACGGAGTTGTACATCGTCAGCGCTTCCTTGATACCCTCGGAACCGGAGGGCAGGCTAGCCCAGTCGATAAAGGCGCCAGCAGACTGCTTGACCGTGGAGACGATCGGGGTGAAGGAAATGGACACCCAACGCTCGACCAGGGCGCCGATGATGAACATACCCAGGATGGAAGCGCCCTCGGTGACCTTGCCCATCAGACCACCGGAGAGGTCCTTGGCGATGGAGGAGCCGACCTTGTAGCCAAACTCCTGCGTGTACCACAGGAAAGCGTAACGGATGATGTTCCACGCGAAGAAGAACAGCAGCGGACCGACGATGCTGCCGGACATGGCCAGGGAAGCGCCCAGAGCGCCCAGAATCGGGCGAAGGGTGAACCAGAAGACGGGGTCACCGACGCCGGCGAGCGGGCCCATCATACCGACCTTGACGCCCTGGATGGCGACGTCATCAATCGGAGCACCGTTGGCGCGCTCCTCCTCGAGGGCGAGGGTAACGCCAATGACGGGGGCGGAAACATAGGGGTGGGTGTTATAGAACTCCAGGTGGCGCTTAAGAGCGGCAATCTGGTCATCCTTGCTGGTGTAGAGCTTCTTGATCGCAGGGATCATTGCGAAGCACCAGCCGCCGTTCTGCATACGCTCGTAGTTCCACGAGCCCTGAAGGAACTGATGACGGAAGCAAACCTTCTTGCGGTCAGCCTTGGTGAGCTGAATCTTGTTCTCTGCCATATGTATCACTCCCCTCCTACTCGTAATCGTTCAGAATGTCGCCGAGCGGGTCGCCGGAGCCACCGCCCATGCCGCCACCCTGCTTGGCCAGATCCTTAAGGCCAAGGTAGATGAGGGCAAGGGAGATGCCGATGAGACCAAGGGCGATCAGCGTGAGCTGAGGGATGGCAGCAAGGACAAAGCCGAGGACGAAGAACGGCCAGGTCTCCTTGGTGGCCATCATGTTGATGACCATGGCGTAACCGACGGAAGCGACCATGCCGCCGCCGACAGCCATGCCGCCGGACAGCCAGTCGGGCATAGCGTTAAGCGCGTTGGTAACGGCCTCGGCCGGGATGACGCACAGAAGCACTGCCGGGATGGCGATACGAAGGCCCTGCATGAGGATGGCAGCATACTGCCAGCGCTCGATGCCGGAGAAGTCGCCCTTCTCGGCGCAACCGTCCATGGCGTGAGCGATAGCGGTAGCAATGGTACGGCAGATCATGGTCAGGAACAGACCAGCGACCGACAGCGGGACGGCGACGGCGATAGCGGTGGTAACGGCCTTGGCCGAATCGGTGGCGCCACCGTTGAGGGCGAGCACCATGATGATCGAAGAAGCGACCGAGGCCAGAGCGGCGTCAGGCGCGACAGCGGCGCCGACGTTAGCCCAGCCAAGGGCCATCATCTGGAGCGAACCGCCCAGGAGGATACCCTCCTGAAGGTGACCGGTTACGAGACCGATAAGCGTGCATGCCACGAGCGGCTGATGGAACTGGAACTCATCCAGAATGCCTTCCATACCGGCAAGCAACGCGACAATCGCAACAAGCAGAATAGTGATTGCAGACATGTATCGGACCCTCCTTTACTATGCTTGAGCGGCCAGTTCGGCCTTAGCTTTCTTCAACATGGCGTCGAGATCCTCGGAGGAATCCGAAGGAACCTTGCGGACCTCGAACTTGACGCCCTTGGCCTTGAGGGCCTCGAGAGTCTTGACGTCGTCATCGCCCATAGCGACGGCGTTGGTGACGACGACCTTGCCCTTGGAGTGAGCCATGGAACCGATGTTGACTTCCTTGATGTCGACGCCGGCCTCGATGGCCTTGAGCAGATCCTGCGGGTTCTCGAAGAGCAGCATGGCCTTGGTGTCACCAAAACGCGTGTCCTTGACGACCTCGGCCATCTTCTTGATAGGCACGACGTTGGCATGGACTCCCGGAGGGGCAGCCTGCTCGATCATGGTCTTGCGGAGCTCGTCGTGAGCAACGCCGTCGGAAACCACGATGATGCGGTTGGGGTTGATCTGCTTGGTCCACGTGGTGGCCACCTGACCATGAAGCAGACGGGTGTCGATACGGACGTGGGCAATCTTGATGTGCCCGTCGCCGATGACCGTTCCCGGAGGGATGGCGCCTGCAGGAGCAGCGGCGGCCGCAGCCGGCTTCTTCTCCTCGGGCTCCAGAGACTCGGGCTTGACGCGCACGCCAGCCTTAGCCTCAGTCACGAGATGTTTTGCGATCGCATGTGCAGTGTTCTTTGCGTCAAAGCGCTGCGAATATGCCTCGATGAGCATAGGCAGGTTGACACCGGTGACGATAGCCCAGGAATCGTGGCCCTCGATGAGCCCGCTGATCTGGTTGAACGGCGTGCCGCCCCACAGATCAACGAGGAAGAGCACCTGCTCCTGGTCCTCGAAGGAAGCGACTGCTTCCTCGACCTTGGCACGGAAATCGTCGGGGCCCATGCTCGGCTCGAGCGAGACCACGGCAACAGACGGCTGATCGCCAAAGACCATCGAGCCCGTCTGCTTGATTCCAGCTGCCAAGTCCCCGTGGCTAGCAAGAACAATACTTACCATCACATAACCTCCTTTTTGTCTACGTATTTCCTACACGACATGAAAGGAGTATACCTGTTTGGATTGTGGAATTATAGCTAAATTCGCAAAAGGTTGGATTATTTGTTTAAACGTCTAAGTTTGTTACAAATTGGTTACGTTGCTGCTTTTCGACTCATTACCCGCCAAAGCGTTGCTCATCAAGCCATGTACTTTACAGATATAAGCAGGCTGTTCATTAATAATGATTTTAAGCAAGTGCGAATGTACTTGTACTGCTACTATTTTGTTTAAACAGACATGGCTTGACTAACCGAAGCAAATATGTTTAGAACTCTAGCCCATGTAGTCATTGGATGTTAGGCGATGTGGAGGGGGTTGGCGGCGTCGACGGCGTCGGGGACGTCGGGGACAGCGTCTGCCGGGTCCTCGTCGGGGGTCTCGATCTGCTTGATCATGACCTCCTGGCCCTGGAGCAGATAGGTATCGCCGCTACCGCAATGGGGACAGGTCTTGCCATGCTCGACCGTCGCATAGTCGTGGCCGCACGCCTCGCAATGCGTCACGGCGTTGACGGGCTCCACGATAAGCTCCGCTCCCTCGGTGATAGGCTTTTTATCTGCCGCCCAGCGCCAAGCGTCGAGCAGCAAGTCGGGAACGACGCCCGAGACCTCGCCCAGTAGCAACGTCACGCTCGAAACGCGACGCACGCCATTGGCGCGCGCCACGTTCTCAACATCGCGCATAATGTGATAAACGATTCCCAATTCATGCAAGGTAGAAACCTTTCAACAACGGTTGATGCGATGTCAGCCAAACGTCAACGAGCGGCGATCCAGGTGCCCCAGGTTGCCCCGAAACAAGGCGTCCGCTGGGCTTTTGCCCGCGGCGCCGAAGTTGAGGGGCAAGATGGGGTGCTTGGGCGCCGCGCAGCGTCGGCAGTGCCGCCGTTCGTTAGAACGGCGGCACCTCATTACTTGCGACCAAATTTAATCTTGATAGCACGCTTGAGGGCATACTTGCCGAGGCTCGGGAGCTTTTGCTCGTATTTGACCATCGTTGAGCACTCGGGGCGGTCGCGATCCAGATGGATGGCGTCAAACGTGCACTTGGTGGTGCACAGGCCGCAGCCGATGCACTTGTTGGGATCGACGATTGAGGCACCGCAGCCCAGGCAGCGGGCGGTCTCGGCGCGCACCTGCTCCTCGGTAAAGGTCTCAACGTACTCGCTAAACGGCGCGGCCTTCTCGCGTTCGCGGTCCACATGCGCAACCTCGCGGCTCGCGTTATCGTAGCTCTCGAGCACAACGTCGTCGCGGTCGAGCGCGGTGTAGCGGCGCTGGTTGCGGCCGATGGTGAGCGTGGAGCCCGGCTGCACAAAGCGATGGATGGACACGGCGGCCTCGTGACCGGCGGCGATGGCATCGATGGCAAAGCTCGGACCGGTATAGACGTCGCCGCCCACAAAGATGTCGGGCTCGGCGGTCTGATAGGTCTGGGGATCGGCAAGGGCGCCCTGGCCGCGGCCGAGCTCCACCTTGGAGCCAGCCAGCAGGTCGCCCCACACAATGGACTGGCCAATCGACATGATGACACGGTCGGCATCGACACGGCGCAGATCGTTCTCGTCGTACTCGGGCGCAAAACGGCCCTCGTCGTCAAAGACACGCGTGCAGCGCTTGAAGGTGATACCGCACACACGACCGGCCTCGTCCAGGTGAACCTCCTTGGGACCCCAGCCGCAGCTGATGTGCGCGCCGTCCTCAACGGCCTCGCGACGCTCCTCCTCGCTGGCGGGCATCTGCGCCTCGCTCTCCAGGCAGAACATCTCAACGTGCTCGGAGCCCAGACGGCAGGCGTTGCGGGCCACGTCGATGGCCACGTTGCCGCCGCCCACCACGATGGTGCGGCCGGGCAGCGCGTCGACCTTGCCGCTGTTGACCTCGCGCAAGAAGTCGACGGCCACGGTCACATCCTCGGCATCCTCGCCCGGAATGCCGGCAAGGCGGCCGCCCTGGCAGCCAATGGCCACGTAGAAGGCCTTAAAGCCCTGCGCGCGCAGCTCGTCGAGCGTCACGTCGCGACCGACCTCCACGCCATAGCGGAACTCGGCGCCCATCAGGCGAATGATCTCGACCTCGGCCTCGATAACATCCTTCTGCAGCTTAAAGCTGGGAATGCCATAGGTGAGCATGCCGCCCGGGCGCTCGTTTTTCTCGAACACGACGGGTTTGTAGCCCTTCTCGGCCAGATAGAAGGCGCAGGACAGACCGGCCGGACCGGCGCCGATGATGGCAATCTTCTGGTCGAAGCCGCCGGCACGCGTCGGGGTCACCACAGGTGGGACATAGCGAGTCGCGGCATCCAGATCGCGCTGGGCTATGAACTTCTTGACCTCGTCGATGGCCACGGCGGCGTCCACACGGCCGCGGGTACAGGCATCCTCACAGCGGCGGTTGCACACACGGCCGCAGATAGCGGGCAGCGGGTTCTCGCGCTTAATGAGTGCTAGGGCCTCGTCATAGCGACCCTGAGCCGCGAGCTTCAAATAGCCCTGAACGGCAACGTGCGCGGGGCAGGCCGTCTTGCAGGGAGCGGTGCCGGACTTGTGCGTCTCGATGCGGTTGTCGTTGCGGTAGTTGGGCGACCACTTGGTGTGGTCCCACTTGGTGGCGTCGGGCAGCTCCTGGCGCGGATACTCGGGCACCTGCCCGCCGGCCTTTTTGCTGCAGAGCTTCTGGCCGAGCTTGGCGGCGCCGGCCGGGCACACCTCAACGCAGCGACCGCAGGCCACGCACTTGTCCTTCTCGACCTTGGCGACATAGGCCGAGCGCGACAGGTTGGGCGTGTTGAACAGCTGAGAGGTGCGCAGGGCGTAGCACACGTTGACGTTGCAGTTGCAGATAGCGAAGATCTTGTTCTCGCCGTCGATATTGGTGATCTGGTGCACAAAGCCGTTGTCCTCGGCCTGGCGCAGGATGTCGTAAACCTCGTCGCGGGTCACGTAATGGCCACGATCGGTCTCAACCACGTAGTCGGCCATATCGCCCACGGCGATGCACCAATCTGCCGGGTCGTCGGCGCAGCCCTCACCCATCACGCGACGGCTCGCGCGGCAGCTGCAGGTGCTGGCGGCATATTTGCCATCGTATTTGTCGAGCCAATGCTCGATATGCTCGATCGGCACCGATGTGCTCGCGGCATCGATAGCCTTCTCGACCGGAATGACGTGCATGCCGATGCCGGCACCACCGGGCGGCACCATCGGCGTGGCCTTGGACAGCGGTCCCTTGGACGCCTGCTCAAAGAACTTGGCATAGACCGGGTGCTCCTCGAGCTGGCTCACGCGCATGTTGAGGAACTCGGCGGAACCCGGCACCAGCATGGGCAGCACCCACTGCTTGGCGCGCTCGGGGTTTTCCCAGTTGTACTCGAGCAGACCCGTGTAGCTCATGTCGTCGAGCATCTTCTCGATATCGGCTTCGGGCATGCCGGTGAGCTTGACCATCTCGGGCAGCGTATAGGGACGGCGCATCTTCATCTTGCAGAGTACTTCGGCCTGCTCGTCGGTTGCGGCCTCGGCAAACGACCAGTACTCGTAGCCCAGCAGCTCATCGCGATGCAGCAGACGGTTGGTGCAGTGCTCGCACAGCTTGACGATGGCCTCGCGCGGATGCTCCGGCAGCGGCGGCACGAACTCCGAACCGATGTCGGGCTCGGTGTAGCTAATCCCCGGTCCGTTGAGAATCATGGTTGTCCCTTCTCTTGCCACAGCCCGGCGGGACCGCGGCACCCCTCTTTTTTTGCAGGCCGGGCATGCCCCCATGCCGTTCACCCGCCATTGTTGACATTGTGTCAAAAATAGTATTGACGAACCGTCAACAATATTCAAGACTGTTAGGCGAACGGTCAGGCAAAAGAGGATGAAAGGCGGCAAAACATGGGCAACAACACAGCAGGTACCTCTGTGGTCGATGCCGTCCCCGCATCCGATAGCGCGGCAAAGCGCCTGACGGGCGACGAACGCCGTCGCGAGATCCTCGATGCCGTGCGCACCGTAAGCTCCGAGCTGGGCGTGTCCCACCTATCGGTATCGGCCGTGACCAAGCGAGCCGGCTGCACGCGTTCATTGTTCTACCACTACTTCGCCGACATGGACGCCGCCGTCACCGCCGTCATGGACGAGGCAATCGACGGTTTTATCTCCGAGCTTGAGCAGTGGAATGCCAACCGCACCGTCGGCGATATCGAGGGCGCGCTCGACACCGTCGCCCCGCTCTTTAAGCGCCTGGTCGCCAGCGGCCACGAACTGCCGCACACTCTGACCTCCAACAGCGGCGCGCTCTACGGCGGCTTTTTGCACAACGTGGTCCAGCGTGTTGCGCAGTATATCTGCGACACCACCGTGGTGGATTTTGTCGCCCACCACGAGCTGCGCATCGACCATGTCTACGAAACGTTCTACACCCTCATCATGGGGTTGTTGATGTATATCCGCACGCACCCCGATGTGCCCGACGAGACGGTCAAGGAAATCATCGCCTCGACGCTCCACATCGAGGGCTATACCGCCAAGTATCCGGAGCGCAAGCCCCAGAACTGACGACATTTGGCCAAACTGCCCGCGATCAGAAGAGGGGCCGCGGGCGTGTGAAAGGAGAGCAGCATGCTGTTCGATGTTTGGGGTAGCGATACCCTTATCCACTGGGCCGGCTGGGCCATGGTCTTTATTGGCCTCATCGTGCTCAACGAGGTCGGCCGCCGCACCAAGCTGGGCGCGGCAATCATCTTTGGCGTGGCTCCGCTGGCCATGACCATCTACTGCGTCGCCATCGCCGTCGGTGTTTCGCAGGGTGCCGAGTGGGCGCTCACCAACCCCACCCATGTGTACCAGAACAGCTGGTTCCACTACGCCAAGGTATACGCGGCGCTGGCCGGTTGCTGGGGCTTCATTGCCATTAAGTACCAGTGGGGCAAGATCGGCAAGGCGCATTGGTTCCGCGCATGGCCGTTTGTGATCGTCGCCATCAACATCATGATCGCCGTCGTGTCCGACTTTGAGAGCGCCTATCACTTCTTTGTCCTGGGCGAGTCCACCTGGGTCACCTCCGAAGGTGCCACGCAGCTGGCCGGCTGGAACAACGTGTTCAACGGCATCGCCGGTATCATCAACATCTTCTGCATGACCGGTTGGTGGAGCGTCTACGCCTCCGAGGATCAGACCGACATGCTGTGGCCCGATATGACCTGGGTCTACATTATCGCCTACGATATCTGGAACTTCTGCTACACCTACAACTGCCTGCCCACCCACTCCTGGTTCTGCGGCTTTGCGCTGCTGCTGGCGCCCACCGTCGCCGCCTTTATCTGGAACAAGGGCGGCTGGATCCAGAACCGCGCCTTTACGCTGGCTATTTGGTGCATGTTTGCCCAGGTGTTCCCGTACTTCCAGGAGGAGTCCATCTTTGTGACCCACTCCACGCTCGACCCCGGCGCCGCTACCGCGGTCTCAATCGCCGCACTGGTCGCCAACGTCGCCGCGATCATCTACATCGCCTACCGCGCCAAGAAGCTCGGCCGCAATCCCTACAAGCAGGATGTCTTTGAGGGCACCAGCGATTGGGAGAAGGCCACCGCTCGCCGCGCCAAGGTTGATTACGCTCACGCCGAGTAACATGTTGGTCGCTGTTGGCGCTTGGGCATAGGCCCGCCCGCCAGGATTTTCAATCCAATGTCTCGCAGAGCCCCCGGAAAGCGTTTCACTCGCTTTCCGGGGGCTTTTGTCGTTGCGTCTTATTCATCTATTCAAAAACATGCGCATATATAAAATCGGATTTCAAATCATACGGCGGCTCTATGGGGTCCCGTTTTTGGGTACAGTGTTGTCCCGATATTGAGCTTGGGGGATATATGAAAGATGAGACGATGGGTCAAGAGGATGCGGCCCAAGATGCAGAAGCTTGCGCTGAGGCCTTGGAGAGCTTAGACCGGATTTCACTCGATGAGATTGCGTTTGACGATTCGGGCGTTGATGTGCAGGATGAGCCGGAAGCCGAGGCGCAGTCCGATGATCAGGATGCAGACGACGTCGAGCCTGCCGAAGATGAGGCAGATCACGAAGACACCGAAAGCGAGGCCGGCAACCAGCCCGAATCCGACACAGGCGAGGAAACCGTCCTGCTCGACAGCTTACCGGCCGAGGATTCGCTGACCCGCGAGCTTCCTGGCCTGGGTTCCGCACCAGCCGTGGACGAGACCATCGCCATGGGCGATATTCCCCTGCCGTCCGTTCCCTCGGCACGCGAGGCCGAGGTTCGCCATCGCAAGATGTCGCCCAAGCGCCGCAATCTGATGGTCGCCGGTGTCGTGGCCGTCGCGCTCGTCGTCGGCGGTGCAGGCTATGCTGCCTGGAACGGATATCAGCAAGAGCAGGCTGCCGCTGTCGCCGCCAATGCCCACACGATGATGTCAGTGCAGATTGGCGTGCATGCCGCGGGCCTCGACTGTTCCACTGGCTCCAAGATTCCCGTACAGGTGAGCGGTCAGGATTCTGACGGCTCCTCCGTGAGCGAAACGCTCTATGTTGACGAGCACGGCCGCGGCATCAAACTGCTGCCTGGCGATTACACGCTCTCCATCGCTGCCTCCCCCATCGCGGCCGACGGCACCATCTATACCGTCCCGACCACCAAGACGCAGGTCACCGTTAAGAGCGATGGACAGGATTTAAGTGCCCAGGCTACCTTTAAGCTCAAGGTGCCTTCGGCCGACGCGGTGACTGACGACCAGATCGATGCCGCCGCCAAATATGCCGAGGAGGGAGGCGCGAGCTCCGCCGCCACCGCCAAGGTGCTCCAGCAGGCGGCAACCGCGCGGCGCGACGCCGCCGTCAATGCCGTGAGCGCGCAAAAGGCACAGGTGGCCCGTGATGCCGACGCCCGTCACAAGGCAACCGACCTTTACCAGCTCGATATCCCCGTCGAGTGGTACGGCAAGGTCGAGACTTGGCAGAATGGCAGCACGCTATGCATCTATCTTGCCGGCGACAGCAATACGCCGATCGTGACGCTCGTCGCGGTGCGCGAGGGCGAGAGCTTTACGCCCGATGAGGGCGATACGGTTTTGGGTGCGGCCAATCTAGGCAACGGTTATACCGTCTACGCCAGCGGCCCCGTCTATCCGTACGTGGTGCCCCAGACCATCAACGGACGGACGCAGAATCCCGTGTCAACCTACCCCATGGACACGGCCATTGAGCTTGTCGAGCTGACGACCGGCAACCGCTATACGTATAGCCAGATCAAGAACGACCTGGTTGGCAAAGACGGCAACGCAGACGCCGCGACCAAACTCGAGACCGACTACCTCGCGCAGATCCTGCTGCCGAGCATCAAAGCTCAGGACTAGCCTGGCGCAGCAAGGTGCTCCCCAACCGTGATGAAGGAGCCAGGAGGTCCTGACCCCACAGGTCCATAGATGATTAGGCAAGGAGCCACTTCCATGCGGGCATTACGTGGACCACACCGTGCTCGCATGGAATATCGGTCTGTTCATCCATGGTAACGATTGCCGACTCGCCAAGATCGAACTGGGCCATCGAGGCATCAAGCGCGGCAATTTCGCGCTCGCGCGTTTTCTCACTTGCCATATCCGTACTCACCTGAATCAGGCTATAAGCCCGCATGAGAAGCGCGTCCCCAGCCACAAAGTCCACCTCATGGCTTTTGCTCTTCTCTTTGATTAGCAGGCGGCAGACCGAGCCGGTCCTCACCGCGGGAGTCCTTCTTCTTAGCGCATTGAACACTGCGGTCTCGAGCCTCTGGCCCTGGTCCAATGCCGATGCGGGAGAGAATGCTCCAAACATCGCAGGGTCGACAGCGTAGACCTTAGATGCAGACCGCATGTTATTTGCCAGTGAACGCGTGAACTCCGGCACAGAAAATAACAGGTAGGCGTCCTCATAATACTCAAGTAAATCGCTGAGCGAATTACGACTGACGGGTATCTGTCTGCTCTTGAACTCGTTGTACACTTTGTTCACTGACAGCTCTCGTCCCGAAGATGCCATACACCGCGTCAAGAACAGCGACGCCAGGCGAGGGTTCTTGACGTCGTAACGTTCAACGACGTCCATGGCGACCGTTCGCGAAGCATATTCCTGTAGCAGCTGAATCGCGTCTGCGGGCGTCTGCTCAAGCGTCGCGATGAATCCCCCTCGTTCAAGATATCCGATCAGATGATGTCGAAGCAGCGCTGCATCGCTTGGGGAAAAGGTCGCATCTGGCTCGAAAACGCTCCCCGTCTTATACCGAACGTATTCCGAAAAACTCAACGGAAAAAGCTCCCGTATAAGAGAACGACCCCTGAACTCGCTCTTAAGTTCTGAGGACAGCATCTTAGAAGAAGATCCCGTCACATAGACGGTCGCTTTCTCCGTATCGACTACACGCCGCAGAAACGCACCCCATTCGGGAATTTCCTGGATCTCGTCAAAGAAAATGTAAGAGCCCTCGGTTCGAGCAGCAGGATACAGCGCATAGAACGTGTCGAGCACGTCCGCCAGCAACGATGGCTCATACGGGCGCAAGCGCTCATCCTCAAAATTGAAGTAAAGCATCCGGTCAAGCTCGACGCCCCGGCTCTGAAGCCGCCGCATCTCCTGATACAGGCGATACGTCTTTCCACAACGGCGGGCCCCCACAATCACATTTACGATGTTGTCGCGCTTTGGCTCCTGTGGGTTTCCTAGATCAAGGTCTCGCTCAAAGACCTGCGGAACCCCCTGCTGTTCAAAGTCCTTTATTTTCTGGGCGATCAAGTCGTTGAATGCCATGATTCTCCAATCTTGCTCTCTAGCTAATCAAAATTATAGCGATTCTTGATTAATTAGAGAGCAAGATTATGTCTAACTTGATTAACACTTAAGCAAGTTTTTTCACTATTACTGCTCGAAGGATTCCGAGTGGCTGAGAGGACAACCAAGCTCGAATGCGACTCCCTGGACAGTCGATTTGGGACGGGACTTTTTGACTACCCTCCCCCTGTAGAAAAATCCCTAACGCAGTTGCGGTGAAATAGGGACTGTTTTTGCTGGTCAAACCGCAAAACAATCCCTATTTCACCGCAACTTATTGGTGGCCTTTTGGGTGGCACTCAGCGCCAGGGGTCGGCTTCGAACAGCGGCTCGCGCTCGGGGCGGCGATCGCTGTAGGGATCGTAGCCGTCATCGTCCTCGTTCTCGGCACGGATGTAGGGGTCGCGCGGCTTGGGCGCCGGTTTGGACGTGGGCTTGGGCGCCGGCGCACTTGTCTTGATCTCGTCTTTCATCTGCATATCTCCTTGCCATGTACTCATGCTCAACATCAACGATTGTCGCACGAAAAAGGGCGGCGGACCCAATTGGATCCGCCGCCCTTGGCATTTAGAGACGGCTGGTAGATTTTAAGGCATGTCCCAAAAATCTACTCGGCGTCGGGGACCTCGTAGGTAGCCGCCGGCGTGTTGTCGCACACGACGGTAAAGCCGCCGTCCTTGTCGACATCGACTGTCACCTGATCGCCCTCGCGCACCGTGCCGTCGATGATGGCGGCGGCGATGGCGTCCACGACCTCGCGCTGGACCAGGCGCTTGAGCGGACGGGCACCGAACACGGGGTCCAGGCCACCCACGGCGAGCATCTGCTTGGCCGCCGGGGTGATGGCAAGCGTCATGCGCTCCTTGGCCAGGCGTGCGCGAACGTCGGCGAGCTGAATGTCGACGATCTTCTCGATCTGAGCCATGCCGAGCGGATGGAACACCACGATATCGTCGATACGGTTGAGGAACTCGGGGCGGAAAGTCTGAGCCATGGCCGCATCGACCTGATGGCGCATCTCTTCCTCGTCCTTGCCCGAAAGATCGGCGATAGCCTTGGAGCCCACGTTGGACGTCATGATGATGATCGTGTTCTTAAAGGACACCTGACGACCCTGGCCATCGGTCAAACGGCCATCGTCGAGCACCTGCAGCAGCACGTTAAAGACATCCGGATGAGCCTTCTCCATCTCGTCGAGCAAGATCACGGAGTAGGGACGACGGCGCACGGCCTCGGTGAGCTGGCCGCCCTCGTCGTAGCCCACGTATCCCGGGGGCGCACCGATCAGACGCTGGACGCTGAACTTCTCCATGTACTCGGACATGTCGATACGCACGAGCGCGCGCTCGTCATCGAACAGGCACTCGGCCAGCGCCTTGGCGAGCTCGGTCTTGCCCACGCCGGTGGGGCCCAGGAAGAAGAAGCTGCCGATGGGCTTGTCCGGATCGGAGAGGCCCGCACGGCTGCGGCGTACAGCTGCGGCCACAGCGGAGACTGCCTCATCCTGACCGATGACGCGCTTATGTAGCTCGCCCTCCAGGCCCTTGAGCTTGTCGAGCTCGCCCTGCATCATCTTGGACACGGGCACGCCGGTCCAAGCGCTCACGACCTCGGCAATCTCATCGGAGGTCACCTGTTCGTTGAGGCCCTCACCGTCCTGCTGCTTTTGTGCCTCGAGCGCGGCCTCGGAATCCTGAATCTGCTGCTGCAGGCCCGGAATCACGGAGAAGCGCAGCTCGGACGCACGGCCCAGGTCGCCGTTGCGCGTCGCGCGCTCCTCTTCGCTCTTGGCCTCGTCGAGCTGTCCCTTGAGCTCCTGCACGTGGTCGATGGCGTTCTTCTGGTTGAGCCAGCCGGCCTTTTGCACGTTGAGCTTTTCTTGGACCTCAGCGATCTCTTGGCGCAGAGCCTCCAGCCGCTCCTTGGAGGCGTCGTCGGTCTCCTTCATGAGCGCCTGCTCCTCGATCTGCAGCTGGGTGAGCTGACGCGTGGTGGCGTCGATCTCGACCGGCATGCTGTCGAGCTCCATGCGCAGGCGGCTTGCCGCCTCATCGACCAGGTCGATGGCCTTGTCAGGCAGGAAGCGGTCGGCGATGTAGCGATCGGAGAGGTCGGCGGCCGCCACAAGTGCGCTATCGGTGATGTGCACGCCGTGGAAGATCTCGTACTTCTCCTTGAGACCACGCAGGATTGAGATGGTGTCCTCGACGGTGGGCTCGGAGACCATCACGGTCTGGAAACGACGGGCAAGCGCCGCGTCCTTCTCGATGTACTTGCGGTACTCGTCGAGCGTGGTCGCGCCGATCGCATGCAGGTCGCCACGGGCAAGTGCCGGCTTCAGGATGTTGCCGGCGTCCATGGAGCCCTCGGTGGCACCCGCGCCCACGATGGTGTGGAGCTCATCGATGAACAGGATGACCTTGCCCTCGGATTTTTGCACTTCCTTGAGCACGGCCTTCAAGCGGTCCTCGAACTCGCCGCGGTACTTGGCGCCGGCGACCAATGCGCTCATGTCGAGCTCGATAAGGTCGCGGTCGCGCAGCGTGCTCGGCACGTCGCCGGCCACGATACGCTGGGCGATGCCCTCGACGATAGCAGTTTTGCCGACGCCCGGCTCGCCGATGAGCACGGGGTTGTTCTTGGTGCGGCGGGACAGGACCTGAATAGTACGACGAATCTCGTCGGTACGACCGATGACCGGGTCGAGCTTGCCGGCGCGGGCCAGATCGCAGATGTTGCGACCGTACTGCTCCAACGCCTCAAACTGCGTCTTGTCCTCGGCAGACGTCACGCGGTCATCGCCGCGCAGCTCCTCGTAGACCTGCTCGATGCGCTCCTTAGTCACGCCGGCATCGCGCAGAACGCGGCCGGCCTCGCCCTTGTCCTCGGCAAGTGCCATCAGCAGATGCTCGGTCACCACAAAGCTGTCGCCCATCTTGGTGGCCTTCTTCTCGGCCTTCTCGATGACGCGGACGAGCTCATTGGAAAGACCCATCTGCTGGCCCTCGCCCGAAACCTTGGGCGCGTGGTCGATGGCATCTTGTGTGGAGCGTGCGAGCTGGGCCGGGTCAGCGCCGATGCGCTCGATGATCACGGAGATATTGCGCTCGCCGGCACCGAGCAGGGCGGACAGCAGGTGAATCGGCTCCACCGCGCCGGCCTGCGCGTCAGCAGCCGTGCTCATGGCGGTCTGCAGTGCCTCGCGCGACGTCATTGCTAGCTTATCGATTCTCATGGAATCACCTCTCTTGGGGCGGCCGCCCTACGGGGCGGCTTCACGTTGTTCGAGAAGTATTGTTGCCAGCTTTGTACGATCTTATACACAAATCTAAGTCTCTATATATAAGATTTTCTGAGTGATTAAGAGATAGGGGCAGGCACGCTCACCCACTGCGGCCTCGTCCCCTAACTATCTCAATCTGTAACATCTAGCGGCTGTTTATGGCTCTAGATGTTACAGATCGAGACGAAATGACCAGCGGCACCCGTTTGTCTCAATCTGTAACATCTACTCGGCAAATAGAGCTCTACCTGTTACAGATTGAGACAAACAGAAGACACCCGGATCAAAAATCTAGATCTGTAACACTAGGCCCACTTTTAGCGGCCAAGATGTTACAAATCGAGACAGGCCGAAAACCACCACAAAGAGGACAGGCACCTTTGTGGTGGTCGCGGTCTCTACTCCTTCGCCGAACCCGTACTTCCCGATTCGACGGTCCAGGGCATCTCATCCTCGAACAGCCATGTACGGGCAGACCCACTATCGCGTGCAGTCTGCGGGTCAGGCAAGCAGGTCTGTTTATAGGCATCTTGGATACACTGACCCATAAAATCGTTGAGCTCGGTCTGGTCGCCCTCCATGACATAGGCGACATCGCCGTCCATGATGTAGATGCCCGGACCCTCATTGCCCTCGTAGCCCGGATCGTACGAGACATCACATAACTTTGCGCCGCTTGCAGTGTCCAGCTCGATGGAAGAGTGGCATCCGCCAACCATGTCGTTCGCTTTTGCCCGATAGGACGCATATCCGTACCAACGCTTAAATGTTTTGCCCTTGAGTAGCTCGGACGCCCTATCGATCAGGCTTGTATCCGTGGTATAGCGCATGGCCCCAAGCTGAATACGCGGATAATTGCTAATACCCAGCACAGCCGGCTGCTCATCAAAATCAACGGTAATGGTCTCGGGCTTGTCGTCGCCGGTCAGAAGTTCGACAGATTGAGTCACAGGCTTGACCACCGGCTCCGTCACCGCAGCAGGTAGAAATGCCATACCGACGGCGCCCGCGCCAACCACAGCGATCGCAAGCGCCAAGACAATCAATCCAATACGGGCAGAACGGCTCACGGCAAAACACCCCACAATGCAAACCTTCGCCACCTGCACTAATGATACCGCCAGCTAACACTATTACCAAAAGAAGCCGCGCGCTCCTCACCACCACAAAGGGGACAGGCACCTTTGTGGTGGTTTTCGACGCTAACGGTCGACCATCTCGCGCCATGAGATTAAACTTGAATTGTTCTCTGAACATATCCATTTCTGCCTATCCTCAACAGATCTTTGTCTCGAGGAGCGCATATGAAGCCGCCTCATTCCACCGGTCGCAACGTCATCGCCATTCTCGCCATACCCATCGTGATGCTCTTCCTTATCGTCATCACGCCCTTTTCTTTTGGTATCGCCTCGCCCTTCGATCTTTGCGGGATGATCGACGCCGGCTCGCGTGCCACCTCGCTCTCCTTTGTCTGCCGTGGCGTGTTCTACGAATATGCAATTCCCACCGGACTTTGGCAGTCCAAGTTACCGTTGCTCGGTCAGATCGACGGATGCTCCCCCTATTTCTGCCTTGGACCTCAGGCGCTAAACTATCTAATCGACGACCAGCCACTCGACTCCATCGGCCTTGCCTACGACTACGCACCAAACACCGATGAGCGCCACATGAACCAAGTCCTCGACAAGATGCTTGGACAGTGCGGGCTCACCGAGGAGGCCGGTCGAACCATCTATAGCAACCAAAAATTAAAGCGAACAGAACTCCGCCGTGTCGGAAAAATCAAAGGGCGAAACAGGGCCGCCTACTGGGATGCCTGGGCAACACGCGACAAGGGCGAATTCGGACACAGCACCTATATGGTCACCGTCTACACCAAAGACGGAATTAAGGACAATGTTGACGATTTCGCGTCATCCAAACTCGGCATCCCCAAAACAACCAAACCCGCCAGCCCAGATGAAATTCTGTAGAGACGCTCATTAGAATGTCGTTCAACGAGCACGGCAACATCGAGCTCGCCCCCCACCACCATAAAGGAGACAGGAGCCTTTGTGGTGATCTTCGGCCCCGGCGTTCACCATCTCAATCTGTAACATCTAGCGGCCGTTTTTGGGTCCAGATGTTACGGATCGAGATGAATTGTTTAGCAGTGCCCGTTTATCTAGATCCGTAACAACTACTCGGCAAATAAGGGTCTACCTATTACAGAACGAGACAAACCGCGACCACCACAAAGGTGCCTGCCCCCTTTGTGGCGGTTTTCAACAAAAAGAAACCGCCCCATTAACAGAGGCGGCATCAAGCAAGTCTATTTATTAGCGTCCCTCAAGACCCAACGAGAACGTAGAAATGTAGCCCGGGGCTTACCCTTTCCCGAACGCGACCCTCGCGAAGCGCGTGAGCGGGCGGGAAAGGGCAAGCCCCGGGCGGACAATTAAGTGCGTTACTCGGCAGCGGCCTTGAACTTGTTGTAGTTGATCAGGCAGCCGGCCTTGACGATGGCGCGCTCCTCTGCCGTCATATCGGCAATATAGAGCTCAATCTGCTCGACCGCGCCGTCGGCGCGCACCACGTAGGCGGCGATGTCCTTTAGGTCGCCATCGAGCGCGGCACGGATACCCGGCACAAAGACGTAGTCGCCCACCTCAAAGTTGGGCTCAGCCTCCATCTGGAAGGGCACCATGCCCCAGTTCATCACGTTGGAGCGATAGCGCTTGGTGGCGTACTCGTGGACGATGTTGGCCAGGCCGCCAATTACGCGCTGGCAGCTCGCAGCCTGCTCGCGGGCGGAACCGTCACCGGGCTTCTTGGCATAGAGCATGGAGCCGTACTCGGTCGCCTTGGCGTCGGCAGCAACACCCGCGCCGGCCAGTGCCTCAAACACACCCGCAAGCTCGGCATCAAGCGCCGCCAGGTCGCCCGCGGCCTCGCCGGCCACGCGGCGCTTCTCCACCGCGTCGACCTCCTTGGAACGGCCCACATAGGCCGGATCGCGGCGGCTGAGCGTAAACTCGGCCAGGCCCAGCGGGTTGGAGCGGAAGGAACTCGTCTCGCCCGAGGGAATGAGCTCGTCAGTCGTGGTGACCGGGTCCATGATCTTGGAGCACACCTTGAGCAGGATGTCGTCGCCGAGAGGCTCCATCGCGGGCCACGGCTTGATGTTGGGGCCTTCGACCAACTCGTCAGCAGGCTCCGCCTTGCCAAAGCCCCAGTACACTCGCTTTTTATACGGCGCGTCGTCAAAGGTGTACTCGCAGGCCTCGTCCCAAGTCTCCTCGGGCAACTCGGTCGCCGGCGTCAGAACGCCACCGTTGGCAGCCGTTGCCGCAATGGAGCGGGCGTCCATCAAGGCCACGGCGCTCAGCTGGCCATTGCCCGGCTTGGAACCCTCGCGGTTGGGGAAGTTGCGCGTAGTGTGGCGGATCGAAAGGCCGTTGTTGGCGGGCGTGTCGCCGGCGCCAAAGCACGGGCCGCAGAATGCCGTGCGCACAATCGCGCCGGCCTCCATAAGGTCGTAGATATAGCCACGGCGCGTAAGCTCGAGTGCCACGGGCTGGCTCGTGGGATAGACCGACAGCGAGAACTCGCCGCAGCCGGTGTTGGCGCCCTTGAGTACGCGGGCAGCCTGGACCACGGAATCGTAGTTGCCGCCCGAGCAGCCGGCGATAACGCCCTGCTGCACGTGCAGCTTGCCGTCGACAATCTTGTCGAGCAGGCTAAAGTGCGTCTTGCCCTCGCCGATCTTGGCGGCCTCGAGTTCCACCTCGTGCAGGATGTCCTCGAGGTTCTCGTTGAGCTCGTCGATCTCAAAGCCGTTGGAAGGATGGAACGGCAGCGCGATCATGGGCTTGATGCTCGACAGGTCGACCTCTACGCAGCCGTCGTAGTAGGCGACATCGGCGGGCTTGAGCTCGCGGTAGTCGTCGCTGCGGCCGTGCATGGTCAGGAATGCGTGCGTGTCCTCGTCGGTGGCCCAGATGCTCGACAGGCAAGTGGTCTCGGTGGTCATGACATCGACGCCGTTGCGGTAGTCGGTCGTCATGCTCGCGATGCCGGGGCCCACAAACTCCATGACCTTGTTCTTGACGTAGCCCTTGGCAAAGACGGCGCGGATGATGGCGAGCGCCACATCGTGCGGGCCGACGCCGGGGCGCGGGGCGCCCGTGAGGTAGATGGCGACGACGCCGGGATAGGCAACGTCGTAGGTGTCGCGCAGCAGCTGCTTTGCCAGCTCACCGCCGCCCTCGCCCACGGCCATGGTGCCCAGGGCGCCATAGCGGGTGTGCGAGTCGGAACCCAAGATCATCTTGCCGCAGCCGGCGAAGTTCTCGCGCATAAAGGAGTGGATGACGGCGATGTGCGGCGGAACGAAGATGCCGCCGTACTTCTTGGCCGCGGAAAGGCCAAAGACGTGGTCATCCTCGTTGATGGTGCCGCCCACGGCGCACAGCGAGTTATGGCAGTTGGTGAGCACGTAGGGCAGCGGGAACTGCTCCATGCCCGAGGCGCGCGCCGTCTGGATGATGCCGACAAAGGTGATGTCGTGGCTCGCCATGGCATCGAAACGAATCTTGAGCGCCTCGGAGTCGCCGGACGTGTTGTGTGCCTGAAGGATCGAATACGCGATGGTGCCGCGCTTGGCATCCTCGGGCGTCTGCGTAATGCCGCGCTCGGCAGCCTCGGCCGCAGGCACAACCTCGCTGCCGCCGCGCAGGTAGATGCCGTCCTCGTACAGCTTGACCATACTGTCTCCCACTCTGCCCAAAAGATTTGGGCGCATAGCATACATTCGTTCAATATCGTGCCATAGAACGGTTGCAAGTGGGTTACGAATCTGCACGTTCACTTTATTTCGGTAAAGTAAAAGACGAGCCCAGTGTGGGACCGGCAGATTTGGTGCAAGAGTGTCCCTTTCGACTAGTCATTTAAGAACGTCCCCAATGACTACCAACGACTACCGCATCCGGAGCAAGGCAACGCCGCAGGCAGAGAACGGACAGCGAGCGACGTCCAGAGCGAACAAGTTGGCATGAAAAAGGCAAGGCATAGACCTTCTGGTCATGCCTTGCCTTTTGAATGACAAATTGTCGCTCTGGGCGGCGCGCAGCGTCGACTGGTCCGCCGTTCGTCAGAACGGCGGAACCAAAGGCGCAGCGTCGGCCGGTTACGGCGTTTGGTAAAACGCCGTAACCTAGAGATCTCCGCCGGCGCCCAGCAGCTTGCGCATGACCTGTTCGGGGTTAACCGAGCCGTCGCGCGGAGCCAGGGCGGTGATCTTCTTCTGCATCTTGTACTCGTGCAGCTCGTCCTCGAGCTGGCGCACGCGGGCACGGAGCTTTTCGTTCTCGCGCTCGCGCTCCTCGGCACGCTCCTTCATATCGAGAATGCGCACCACACCGGCAAGGTTGATGCCCTCGTCGGTCAGCTGGTTGATGAGCTCCAGGCGCTCGATATCGGCACGCGAATACAGACGCGTGTTGCCGCCCGAGCGCTGGGGGTTCACCAGGCCCTTGGACTCGTAGACGCGCAGAGTCTGCGGATGCATGCCGGTCAACTCGGCCGCCACGCTGATCATGTACAGCGGTTTATTCCTATTGTCCTCGGCCATGCTACCTGACCCCTTTCCGTCTCGTTATCGTCCATCATAAGCCCGCAGGCGCGGGCGTGTGCCGCGACCGCCCTAGTACGTCGCCCTGTAACGGTTGACCTTCTCGCGATAGTCGCGTGTGTCGGCCTCGCGCAGCTTGGTCATGGCATCGCGCTCGTCATCAGACAGGTTCGTGGGAACCTGCACCTTGATCTCGACGAGCAGCGCACCCGTGCGGCCACGGTGCTTGACGTCGGGCGCGCCCATCTCCTTAAAGCGGAACTTCTTGCCCGTCTGGGTACCCGCGGGCACCTTCAAACGGACCGTCGCGCCGCCGGGCGTGGGCACGTCCACCGTGCAGCCGAGCGCCGCCTCGTAGACCGAGACCGGTACCTCCATGGTCACGTCGGCACCTTTACGCTTAAACAGCGGATGCTCCTCCACGTGCGTGGTCACGACCAGGTCGCCGCGCTCGCCGCCGGCAACGCCATACTCGCCGCGACGCTTGTAGCGCAGCTTGCCGCCGTCGACCGCGCCCGCAGGCACCGAGACCGTAATGGTCTGCTGCTCGCCTGTCGAGGGAATGCGATAGGTGACCTTGTGCGTCACGCCGCGAAACGCGTCCTCGGCCGAAACATCGACGGTCAGCGACAGGTCGCCGCCCTTGCGAGCACGGCTGCGGCCCGCGCCGGCACCGGCGGCGCCCGCAGCCCCGGCAAAGCCCGAGCCCCAATCGCTGCCCCAGGCGCCGTTGCCGCTAAAGATGCTGTCGAAGATGTCGCCCCAGCCGCTGGCACCTGCGCCGGCACCGTAGCCTCCGCCATACGCGCCGCCTGCGCCCGGCATGCCGCCAAACATGAGCATCTGGTCGTACTCTTTGCGCTTCTTCTCGTCCGAAAGCGTCTCGTAGGCCTCGCTGATCTCCTTGAACTTGGCCTCGTCGCCGCCGGCATCGGGGTGATATTTTTGCGCGAGTTTGCGAAACGCGCTCTTGATCTCTTTGTCGGAGGCGCTCTTGGATACGCCCAGGATGTCATAGAAGGTTTTGCCTGCAGCCATCGTAGCTCCTCTCCTGTTTCATCCGCCGTCCAGCGGGCGGCGGCTCATGCTGTCATATGGCACTAGGCCAGAAAGGGCCCCGGGTGTTGCCCCGGGGCCCTTCTCAATTACTCCTCGGTGCTCTCGGCCGTATCGGCCGTAGCATCCTCGGGCGCCGCTTCGGGCTCCGGTGCGGGGCGCTTCTCGCCACCGTAGGTCACCGTCACCATCGCGGAACGCAGGATGCGATCCGCCATGCGGTAGCCCTTCTGGTACACATCGTTGACGGTCTCGTCGTACTGCGATGCGTCCTCGACGCGACCCACAGCCTGGTGCTCGAGCGGATCGAACGCCTCGCCCTTGGGGTCGATGGGCTCAACGCCCTCGTGCGCAAACACATCGAGCAGCTTGGCATGCACCGCGTCGACGCCGTCGACGAACTGCTTAAAGTCGTCGGCAAGCTCCTGGCTGCGGGCATGGTCGATCGCACGCTCGATATCGTCGACCACCGGCAGCAGCGCAGTGACGAGCTTCTCGGTCGCGCGCTCGCGCTCGGCGATACGCTCATTGGCGGTGCGGCGACGGAAGTTCTCCCAGTCGGCCTGCAGACGGGCGGTACGCTCCGTGGCGTCCTTTGCCTTGTCCTCGGCGGCCTTCTGGGCCTCTGCCGCAGCATCGAGCTCGCTGCGCACGTCGGCGAGCTCCTTTTGGGCCTGCTCGAACTTGAGCTTAAAGTCGTTGTCGGCGGCTTCCTCACCGGCGCGGATAGCAGCTTCCACCATCTCGTCCTCGGTCATCGTCGCCTCCTTGTTGGAATCCTCTACCTGGTTCTCGACAGCCTCGGCGGCCGCGGCCTCGTTGGCCTCGGTATCGTCGACGGCCTCTACGGGAATCTTCACGTCCTTCTCCTCAGAGTCAACGGGGGCGGCGCCAGCGGCAGCCGCCTCCGTGCGAGCTTTACGGGCGGACATGATTACCTGTCCTCGTCGTCCACAACCTCGTAGTCGGCGTCGACGACGTCATCATCGGCAGGCTGGGCACCGGCGGCACCGTCGGTCTGCTGCTGAGCGTCGGCGTAAACAACCTGGGCCAACTCGTAGGCCACGGACTGCAGGGACTCGCCAGCGGCCTTGATGGCCTCGACGTCAGAGCCCTCGAGCGCCTTCTTGGCGTCGGCGATAGCGGCCTCGGCCTTGGACTTCACATCGGCGGAAACCTTGTCGCCCAGCTCGTTAAGGGTCTGCTCGGTGGAGTAGCACAGGCTGTCGGTCTGGTTGCGGACCTCGACCTCTTCCTTCTGCTTCTTGTCCTCCTCGGCATGAGCCTCGGCGTCCTTGACCATACGATCGACTTCGTCGTCGGACAGAGCGGTGGAGCCGGAAATGGTGATCTGCTGCTCCTTGCCGGTGCCCTTGTCCTTAGCGGAGACCTTGACGATGCCGTTGGCGTCGATGTCGAAGGTGACCTCGATCTGCGGCACGCCGCGACGGGCAGCCGGGATACCGGTCAGCTGGAACTTGCCGAGCGACTTGTTGTCGCGGGCAAGCTCGCGCTCGCCCTGGAGCACGTTGATCTCGACGCTGGTCTGGTTGTCGGCAGCGGTGGAGTAGACCTCGGTCTTGGAGGTCGGGATCGTGGTGTTGCGGTCGATCATCTTGGTCATGATGCCGCCCATGGTCTCGACACCCAGCGACAGCGGGGTAACGTCGAGCAGCAGGATGCCCTCGACGTCGCCGGTGAGCACGCCGCCCTGGACGGCAGCGCCGTCGGCAACGACCTCGTCGGGGTTCACGGACATGTTGGGCTGCTTGCCGGTCATGGTCTTGACGAGCTCCTGGACGGCGGGCATACGGGTGGAGCCGCCGACGAGGATGACCTCGGTCAGATCGGAGAGCTTAAGCTTGGCGTCGCGCAGGGCGTTGGTGACAGGCTGCTTGCAGCGCTCGAGCAGGTCGCGGGTGATCTTCTCGAACTCGGCGCGGGTCAGCGTGTAGTTGAGGTGCAGCGGGCCGGACTGGTTCATGGTAATGAACGGCAGGTTGATGGTGGTCTGCTGGGCGGCGGAGAGCTCCTTCTTGGCGTTCTCGGCGGCCTCCTTCAGACGCTGCAGGGCCATGGGGTCCTGACGCAGGTCGACACCGTTCTCCTGCTGGAACTTATCGGCCATCCAGTCGATGACGCGCTGATCCCAGTCGTCGCCGCCCAGGTGATTGTCGCCCGAGGTGGACAGAACCTCAAACACGCCGTCGGCGAGGTCGAGGATGGAGACGTCGAAGGTGCCGCCGCCGAGGTCGTAGACCAGGATCTTCTGGGGCGCTTCGTTGTCA
>CABURG010000011.1 GCA_902493835.1 uncultured Collinsella sp.
CCGGCTGGGATAGAATGTCGCCGTGGGCCATCGTCTTTCCTTTCGTCGAATATCTAGGCACTGACGATTTTAGGCGATGGCCCTCCCTTGCTTCTTACACCACGACTGTACGCGCCACCATTATCTCTTCGCTGAATCCAGATTATCGGCCCAAGTTTCTTTGTTTTTGCTGTCACTAATCTAGTAACAGTACTCATATTTGCCGTTTTTTGCACAGAGCATATAAACAGACCCCCTATAAAGCCATAGTTTTACGCTGGTTTGAGCCCAAAGCACGCTCGGAGCGTATTCAGCAGAGCATCTTGCCTCTTTCGACGAGCCTCTACGCGATTCTGATATCGCTTACCCATACGCTGGTGGATGCGCCATGCGAGTGCTTCCATCGCTTCCATGTCGCAGAGCATTTCGTTGTTGACCGTCGCGACCTCGATTCCCATAGTAATCAAGCCCGTGTTGCGTTTTTCATCATGGATACGTCCCCTCCGGGAGGAATGGCCCAGCTCACCGTTGTATTCCAGGTCAAACTGGGCTGCTTCCTGATACGCATCGCAAACTGCATGCGGCATCCCCGAGATTGCCTGCGCACGGTCATCGAACTCAATCTTGTAGTCGGTCTTAAAAGGTCCGCAGGCAAACCCGCCATAGGAAAACGGAAGCGAAAACAGGGCGAGCATGATGCACTCCATGGGTGAGCGCAGGTTTTCCGAAAGATAGGGACACAGACGCTGCAGCTGCTTGGCTGCGTTCCCCTTGCATACCGCGAGGTAATCTGCCAGACGATCGGGCGTCAGCACCGGCTCAACCTCAAAGTAGCCCACATCTGCTGGCTGGTCCTTGTCCTTTGCAAGTTTATTCGTAACAGGCGAGGTGTAGGGAGGCAGATACTTCCCGCGGTCACTCAGCGAAATCTTAGAGCACAGCTCCTGAGCCAGGGCAAATGCCTGGATGCAGCCGACCTCGCGTGCGACGGCTACGCAAAGGGCCTCGGGAGATAGACTGTATACACCCGGCTCCACCTCTAGAATCGAGCCGACAGGCAACCCGGAACACACGGACCAGCCCACGCCAGGCATGCGGCGGCGCTGCGCCGCAGATCCCACCAGTAAGCAAAGATCTTCTTGCACCTCGCCACTTGCGGCCCCAATCCGCACCAAGTCGGGAAGATAGATGTCCTCGGTCGAGGGCGACGACGTGCGCAGCACACGGCGCTCTTCATCGGGATTGAGGTCCCTCCAGCTTATGTAGCCCATCTGCCGGCGCTCGGCGCGCATCATGCGTAGCGCCGAGGCGCCTGTTAGGATTACGGAAGCCGCTAGCTGTTCGCCTGTCGGCTCGTTGCACCGCTCAATCTTTACTGCCACAAAACCACCCCTACCAAACGCGTGCGATAGCAAGGCCATCGACTGCTGCGGCGCCGGCGCGCTTGAGTTCCGCCGAAGCCGCGGCCATCGTCGCACCCGTGGTGATAACGTCGTCGATAAGCAGCAGGCGCTTGCCCCGCACATCCTCAACCGTCTCGTACATGCCTTGGGCACGCTCGCGGCGCTCCTCACGACCGAGTTCGCGCTGGTCGCCATGCCCGTACTTGACGAGAGCATCGAGCAGGGGAACACCCGACAGCTCGCAAAATGGGCGCGCAATAGCCTCCATATGATCAAAACCACGCCGCCGAAACGCTGCCGCCGTCGCAGGCACAAACACCACCGCATCCGCACCGGACAGCACACCTCCGTAGCGATCGGGCGCTACGACCTGGGCATGCAGGGCGGTGTCGTAGAGCAGCTCCGCCAGATACGGAGCCAGACGTCGCTCGCCCGCATCCTTGTACGCTTTAATGATGCGCGGCAGCGGATGCGCATAGACGGCGCACGCCAGGCAGCGGTCGAGCGCCTCCGCCATTGCCGAGGACGTGCCCTCGACCGAACACTCAGTGCACAGCAAATCCCCAAACGGGGCGCCGCATCGGGTACAGCTATGACGTGGGTCGATGAGCGTGAACGCAGCCAGGCAGTCTTGGCAAATAAGCGCACCGGCGCGCTCGCAGCCGGCACATCGTGTTGGCGACAATGCCTCGAGCGCCTCGCGTGCCACCCGCTCGGCAAACGGTAGCAATTCGTCCGCAAACGGTAGGGCACCGGCACCCTGCAGACGGCTCAATATGTTCAGATGGCTCTTCAAGACACAACCCTCCCTACGTTCGGTCGCAGGGAGGGTTGTTGATTCGGCGCTATGATACCCCGATGTGCTCGGGGCAAGGCGGGCTAAATCCGCTCGCGGGCGTTATTCGCCGGCGGGCGGTTGTGGTGTGGACGAAGACGGGGTCGAGCCCTCGCCACCATCCTGGCGCGGCTTGCGGGAACGGCGACGGCGACGGCGCTTTTGACCCTGGTCGGCCGAGCCCTCGCCACCGCGATCCTCGCGCGGCTCGCGCTCGTCGCGAGCGGCGCCACGCGAAGCCTTGGCAGCCGCTCCCCCGCCATCTCCGGGACGACGGCGCGTGACCTTGACCTCGCCATCCGAGACCTGATCGGCCACGGAGGGCACTGAGGGCTTCTGTTGCGCGCCCGAGGAATGGCGACGGCGCGGACGCGGCGCGCGCTCCTCCTCGCCACGTGACTTGCCGCCCTTGTCGGCAGGCGCGTCGGAGGCCGAGGCGCCCTTGGAAGCGGCACCAGCCTCGCGAGCAGCTGCGGCGCGGAAGGCGTCCTCGCGCTCCTCGCTCGACAGATGACGGCGACGACGACGTGTGGGGTTCATGCCACCGCCGCGATTCTGCTGCTGGGGCTGCTGAACCTCGCGCTCGCGAGAGGCGTTCTTGCCCGCGGCTGCAGCCTCGCCGGCATCGGCAGAGCCCGCACGCTTGCGGCGGCGACGGCCATCAGCCGCCCCCTCGGCCTCGAGCGCCTCGGCCTTGCCACGGCCCTTTCCGCGGCCACGACCCTCGCCCTGACCCTGACCGGAGCGAGCATCGGATTCGGCATCGCGGCGACGGCGCTTGGGCATCGACGTACCGGCCAGACGGTCGGCACTCGACAGGCCATCGCCCACGTCGACGCCGTTCTCGCGATCGAGCTCCATGAGCGCCAGGCGCATCTCGGGCGACTCGATGCGCTCGAGCACGTCGCGTGTCACGCAGTCGGGGCGGCAGTTGCAGCCCTGCTCGGCGGCCTTCTTTTTGCAACCCTCCGAGCACGTCATATCGGCTAGGTTGACCTTAAAGACTTTGCCGTTCTCCAGGCGCAGCACCAGCTGCTCACGCGGCGTGTCATACTCCTGAATACGCGCCTTGCCAAGCGGCGTATCGATGAGCGTCTTCTTTTTGGGCGCACGGCTCTTAAAGTCCTTGTACGCCTCGAACTCATAGCGCAGGCAGCACATCAGGCGGCCGCAAACGCCGCTGATCTTGGACGAGTTGAGCGGTAGGTCCTGCTCTTTTGCCATGCGGATCGAGACGGGCTCAAACTGTCCGCCAAAGCGCGTGCAGCAGAGCTCCTGGCCGCACTGGGCATAGCCGCCCACCAGGCGGGTCTCGTCGCGCACGCCGATCTGGCGCATGTCGACGCGAATGTGCAGCGTCGAGGACAGATCCTTGACGAGCTGACGAAAATCGACGCGCTCCTCGGCTGCAAAGTAGAACACGGCCTTCTCGCCGCCAAACAGGTACTCGACGCCCACCGGCTTCATCTCGAGGTCGAGCTCCTTGACCAGGCGGCGGAAGTCGACCATGGCTTCGTCGCCCTGGATGGCCAGGTCGTCAGCAAGCTGCAGGTCGATGTCGCTTGCAACGCGCAGCACGGGCTTGAGCGGCTGGCCGATCTCGTCCTGCGGCACCTCGAAGGGATCGGCCGTGACCAGGCCGATCTCGGTCCCGCGCTCGGTGGAGCAAATGGCATAATCGGCCTCGAGGATATCCAGATCCTGCGGGTCGAACCACAGGTCGCGCGAGGCGTAGGTAAACTTAACGGGTACGACTAACGGCATTTCAGTGCCTTCCTGATATCGAACAGCATGACCTCGATGGCCAGCTGGGGAGTAACGTTTCTGGCGATGTTGCGCTCGGCAATTGCGACCGCCTCGAGCGCCCGGGTGGCACCCGCAACATTGGTCGCGGCGGCAAGCCGACCGATCGTGTCGCGCACGTCTTCGTTCACGACGTCGGCCGCCTCGTCCTGAAGCGTCAGCAGCACGTCGCGCATGAGCGTCCGTGCGCTCGCCAGCGCTTCCATGATACCCGAACGCTCGCGCGCGTTGAGTTCGCGCTTGTTGCGGTCCTCAAGCTGCTTCAATGCTCCACGCGACAGATAATCGGCATTTTGCTCGAGCACCTTTTCCTGCGTGGACTTGACCTCGGCGAGTGGGGCCTTAACGGCGACGATGAGCGACTTGGCGCGACTGAGCACGTCGGCCTCGTCGGCGGCAATGAGTGAGTCGATGGCACGGACCATCTGACGGCGGGCGTCCTGGCGCTCGGCACTCTTAAGGAACTCGATGCCACGCGTGGGGCTTCCCGCCACGGCGACGGCCATGCGGCAACGCGCAGGGTCCTGACCGGTGGCGCGGCTCACGGCCTGCGCGGCGACGGCGGGCGATACCAGCCGAAACGGCACGCACTGGCAGCGGCTCACGATGGTGGGCAACATCACGTCTGCCGAGGTGCCCAGCAGGATGAACATAACGCCCTCGGGCGGCTCCTCGAGTGTCTTGAGCAGCGCGTTGGCGGTGTTGGCGCGCAGTTGCTCGGCACGGTCGATGATGTAGACCTTGGCCTTGGCACGGATGGGCGCCAGAGGCACGTCATCGAGCAGCTCGCGGGTCTGGGCGATGAGGTAGCCCGTGGCGCTCTCGGGCGTGTAATAGTGCACGTCGGGGTGCGTATGGCGGGCGACGCGCACGCAGCTATCGCATGAGCCGCAGCCATCCTGCTCGCACAGGAAGGCTTGGGCGAGCGCCCACGCGGCGTCGAGCTTGCCCGCGCCGGGCGCGCCCAAAAACAGGTAGGCGTGCGATGCGCGACCGCTGGCGACGGCATTGGTCAAAAAGTCGCGCACGCGCTCTTGGGTGTCAAGCTTGGCCAGCAGGCTTGTCTGAGCGGGGGCCATGTTACTCGGCCTCCTGGGCAAGCGCGGCGGTGACGGCGTCCTGGGAAATGTCGAGGCCGTAGACGCGAACCTGCTCGACCGTCCGCGCGAAGACGTCCTCGATGGACGCGGTCGCGTCGATGAGCTTTACGCGGTTTGGTTCCTCGGCGGCGATGGCGCAAAATCCCTGGTAGACACGCTCTTGGAAGGCCATGCCCTTAGCCTCCATGCGATCTGCCGCGCCACGGGCTGCCATGCGCAGCGCCGCCTGCTCGGGCGTGATGTGATAGACGAGCGTGAGCGCCGGGTGCGTCCCCGCGACGGCCAGGTTGTTGGCATCGCGCACTATCTGGCGATCGAGGCCATCGGCAAACGCCTGATAGCAAGTTGTGGAATCGTAGAAGCGGTCGCACAGGACCACCTTGCCGGCAGCAAGGGCAGGCGCGATGACCTCGTGCACCAACTGGGCGCGCGCGGCCTCGTAGAGCAACAACTCGCAGGTGTCGCCCATCGTCGTATTGGCGGGGTCGAGCAGCAGAGCACGGATCTTTTCGCTGATGGCGGTACCGCCCGGCTCGCGCAGGCTCACAACCTGGTAGCCAGCGAGTTCGAGCGCGCGGGCAAGCAGGCGCGCCTGCGTGGACTTGCCGGCGCCATCGACGCCCTCGAGCGTGATAAAGCTATGTTGAGCGGGCTCAAAAGCCATGGGCGCAGCCCCTTCCTACAAGGCGCGTAAATGCAGATATATCAACCAAGCCATGATACCCCAGTGCTCGGCGCGTCCCAAATCCAACCTAGCCATCGAGGCATCCCCGAAGTTGCGGTGAAATAGGGACTGATTGAAGCTCTGAGACCGCCAAACAGTCCCTATTTCACCGCAACTTATGATGGGGAATTTTGGACGCTGGGTATAATCGTCGTATTGCATTGAAATGTGGCGAAAGGAGTGGCAATGTCTCGGTATTGCGCCTCGTGCGGCAAGCTTCTTGCAGATAATGCCAAGTTCTGCACCTCGTGCGGTGCACCCGTTGAGCAAACAACCGCGAGCGATAGCCAGTCCGCTTTTGAGCAGACCGGCTCCCTTGATACGCCGCAAGCCAAGGCGGACGACCCCCTCGCCTATCGCCCCGACCCCGCCGCAAGCCCTGCGGCCGTCGAGACCACGCAGCGCATACCCGTCGCGAGCGGCTCGCCCCAACAGCAGCCGGCTCCCGCATACGCGCCCGCTTCGCCACAGACCCCCACTCCCAAAAAGAGCGGCACCGGGCCGCTTATCGCCGTTATCGTTGTGCTGGTGGCGATCATCATCGCCCTGGTCGTTTTCTTTGTGATCAAGCCTTTCGACAACGCCGCCACGCAGACGACTGCCGAGGTAGCTAAGCTGCACCATGACGTCGACGACGATGACCTAAAGCCTCTCGGCGATCCCAACAGCCTGTACGACGACGATGACGATGACGACGAGGATGGCGGCGAAGCAACGCTCTCCGAGCAGAACCTCTACCGTCGCCTGAGCGAATACTACGACCTGCTCGAAGACCTCGACAACTACGTCCGTGGCTGCGCGCAGAACTTCAACGGCAGCTATCTGGAAGAAGATCGAACCACCCGTCAAAATCTCGCCGACGTCGCCGAGCGCACGGAGGACACCATCGAGCAGTATTACGACATCGTCGAGGACCTAGACGTCCCGACGAGCTCCAAGAACTACAGCTCCTGGAAGGACATCATCGCCCTGTACGACGACCTGGATCACCGCATTGACGCAATCTGTGATGCCTGGGAGATCAGCCTGAAATACGCCAAGCCTGCGGACCACAAGAATGAGATCGTGGCGCCGCTATCGCGCGACAACGTGGCGGGCACCAATGACAATAAGTACCGCCTAGACTTTGAGGAGCGCTATCCCGGCGCCAAGCCTGTCGAGGTGAACTAGTGCTTTGTCGTTCCCGAGCCGGCAGTTAGGGACGTTCCTAAACTGCCGGCAGAAAAGGAACGTCCCTAACTGCCGGTCAAAAAACGAGCGAGGATCGTGGGGTCCTCGCTCGTTTTTTTAGTAATGTTTCGATCGTGCGACTACTTGTCGGCGGCTGCTTTCTTGGCAGTCGACTTCTTCGCGGTCGTCTTCTTGGCGGCAGTAGCTTTCTTAGCCGTCGTCTTCTTGACCGCCGTGGTCTTCTTCGCCGTGCTCGCCTTGGTCGTGGTCTTGTGGCCGCGGGCGGGCTTCTTCTCCTTGGTCGGACAGTCCATGTTCACGCAGATGCGCCACGGGCCGCGCGCCGTGTTGACCACCACGATGGGGGCGCCGCACTCGGGGCAGGTCTCACCCGTCGCCTCGAGCTTACCGCGCGCCGGCAGAGGATAGCTCACGCCGCAGTCATCGTAGTTGGTGCAGCGGATAAAGCGCTTGCCGCTCTTCTCACTCTTGTGCGCGATCAGGTCGCCATGGCGTCCGGCCTCGGCGCACACCTTGCACTCGCCCACCTTAAGGTCGGGCTCGTAGTTGGTGGGGCACGTGGGGTTCACGCAGATCTCGAAAGCCTTCTGGCGGAACGGCTGGCATTTAATTCGCGGCGCGCCGCACTCGGGGCACACGGCTGCCTCGCCCTCGAGCGGGCTCACCTTGACGCCGCTCGGCACCGGATAGGTCACGTCGCAGTCGGGCCAGCCCATGCAGCCAATGAAGCTGCCACGGGTCTTGGCGCTCGTCTTCATAACCAGGTCCTTGCCGCACTTGGGGCAAGCGCCCACGCGCGCATCGGCCGTGACGGCGTCGCTGATGGCGTCGCCCAGCTCCTGCGTGTGCTTGAGCAGCTCGTCGAGCACGCCAGCCAGCAGCGCGCGCGAATGGGTCACGACATGCTCTTCGGTGTCCTCGCCGCGCTCCACGCGAGTCATGTCGCCGTCGAGCTCGCTGGTCATATCGGGGCTCGTGATGCGCGGGGCAAACTGCGACAGCGCGTCGATGATGGCGATGCCTAGCTGGCTCGGCTCAACGGGATCGTTTTTGAGATAGCGCACGGCATACAGGCGCTCGATGATGCTCGCGCGCGTGGACTTGGTACCCAGGCCGCGCTTTTCCATCTCCTGCACAAGCTTGCCCTGGCTGTAGCGCGCGGGCGGCTCGGTCTGCTTGGCCTCGAGCTTAATGTCGAACACGTCGACCGTATCGCCCTGCTCAAGCGGCGGCATCTGCTCGTCGCGCTTAAGGCCGTACGGATAGGCCTCGCGGAAGCCAGGGATCACGAGCACGTCGCCCGAAGCCACGAACGGCTCACCGTTCACGTCGAGCTCGAGCTTGGTGTTCTCGATGGTCGCGGGACCCATAAGCGTCGCCAGGAAGCGGCGGGCGATGAGGTCGTAGAGCTTGCGCTGGCCGCCATCGAGCGTGGACGGATCGCCCTCGCCCGTGGGATAGATAGGCGGGTGGTCGGTGGTCTCGACCTTGCCGCGCGTGGGCTTCATGGGGCCGGCGAGGACCTTTTTGCATACGGGCGCCAGCGCCGGGTTGATCTTTGCCAGGTCACTCACCACGGCGCCCAGATCAAGCGTCGCGGGGTACACGGTATTGTCGACACGCGGGTAGCTGATGAGGCCCGCCATGTAGAGGGACTCGGCGATGCGCATGGTACGCGCAGGCGAGATACCCTCGGCTGCGGCGGCAGCCTGCAGCGAGGTGGTCGCAAACGGCGTGGGCGGCTGCTGCTTGCGCGAGCGCTTGGTCACCGCGGCGACGGTTGCCGTCGTAACGCCGTCGACATGGCCGTATGCCGTCTCGGCAGCATCCTTGTCGGTAAAGCGTGCCGTCTTGTGCGCAATCTTAAAGCGGTCGTCCTCGGCAGCGCCCTGCGCAGCGCCCATGCCGCGAATCTGCCAATAATCCTCGGGCACAAACGCCATGCGCTCGCGCTCGCGCTCGACCACCAGGGCAAGCGTCGGCGTCTGCACGCGGCCGGCGGAACGCACGTTGCCAAAGCCGCCAAACTTGGCGAGCGTCAGGTAGCGCGTGAGCACCGCACCCCAAATGAGGTCGATGTGCTGGCGGCTCTCGCCGGCATCGGCCAGATTCTGGTCGAGCGAGACAAGGTTATCGAAGGCCTGCGTGATCTCGGCCTTGGTAAACGAAGAATACTGGGCGCGGGCAACCGGCAAGTCCGGCGCAACCTCGCGCACCTTGTTGAGGGCGTCCGAACCGATCAGCTCGCCCTCGCGATCGAAGTCCGTGGCGATGATGACGCTGTCGGACTTCTTGGCAAGGTTCTTGAGCGAGCGAATGAGCTCTTTCTCGGCCGGCAGCTTAATGACGGGTGCCCAGGTGAGATAGGGCAGACTCTCGAGCTTCCAGCCCTTGATGGAGATGCCATCGGCAAGGAACGGCTTACGCTTGGTGTCGTAAGGCGGACGAGCCAGGCCATCGGGCATGTCGGCCGGCAGCATCTCGCCGTCCTCGGTGACCGAATACCAGCCCAGCTTTTTATCGAACAGCACGCTGTCGCAAAAATCGGGCGCAAGGATGTGACCGGCAAGACCGATCGTCACGCACTCCTCGCCCTTCCACTCAAAACGGTAGATGGCGGTGTTGTACACCTTGTCCTTTTTAGGCTTACCCGTGGACAGCCGCTCGGCGATCTGACGCGCGGCGTCGTTTTTCTCGGCGATGATGAGCTTCAAAAGAGGCTCCTATCTCGTATCTCTACGGCTACGCCCGCCCGTATGGCGGCCGATTTACGCCCTTGCTTGCTCGATCTGCCCGATGAGCCAATCGCACCAGGCGTCCATGCCCTCGCCCTTGCGCGCGCTCACGGCAAACCGCGGCGCCTGCGGATTGAGGTCATCGAGTGTCTTAGTATACCTATCCATGTCAAAATCGAAAGCCGGGGCCACGTCGACCTTATTGAGCAGCTGCGCGCCAGCGTGCTGGAAGATGCCCGGGTACTTGATGGGCTTGTCGTCGCCCTCGGGCACCGAGAGAATCATGATGGACAGGTTCTCGCCCAAGTCAAAGTCGACTGGGCAGACCAGGTTACCCACGTTTTCGATAAAGATGACGTCGATGTTTTCCAGACCCACAGCCTGGTCAAACGCGTCAACGGCCTCCATGATCATGTTGCCCTCGAGGTGGCACAGGCCGCCCGTGTTGATCTGGATGGCGGGCATGCCGGCTTCCTTCATGGTGATGGCGTCGACATCCGAGGCGATATCGCCCTCGATGACGGCACAGCGCAGGCCGGCCTTGTCACGCAGGCGCTCGTTGGTGCCCAGGATCGTGGTGGTCTTGCCCGAACCGGGGCTCGACAAGACGTTGATCACATAGGTGTTTGTCTCATTAAATCGCTGACGCAGCTGATCTGCCAGGCGCTCGTTGCGCGACAGAATCGGCGACGCGATATCAATCGTTTTCTCAACCATACTTAGCGCTCCTTACTTTGGCCCCTTTATACCCCATCACCAGATGGCTAGCGGGCTAATCGTCGGGGGTTTCGATTTCGATACTCGCGATATCGAGCTCGCGGCCGTGCAGTAGGCGCACGTTGGCACCACCACACTGGGGACAGCGACAGTGGAAGCGATCGTGGTCGAAGACCTCGCCGCAGTCCAGGCATTCACTTTGTGGGTGAATCTCCTCAACCGCGAGCTCGCAGCCCCGCGTGAGCGGGTCCTCATCGCGAAATGTCTCCCACGCAAAGTCGAGCGCCTCGCGCACAACTTCGGTCATATCCCCGATACGCAGCGTTACCAAAACGGCGCGCGAGGCCCCCGCCCCACGCGCCGCGCGAATCACTGTATCGAGTATGCCGTTGACAATGCCAACCTCGTGCATACCGATTTACTCCTCGTCGTCCTCATCGTCCGAAAACAGGTCCAGACGGCTCACAAACAAGCCCTCCTTGCCCTCGCGCGCGGTAATGACCACGCGGGCAATGGCGAGCGAAATCTCGTAGAGCGAGAGCAGGGCACCATACATGAGGCCCAGCGTAACGGGCGAGCCGTCGGGCGTAATCACAGCCGAGCCCACAAGCAGGCCCACGTACACGTAGCGCCAGGCGCCGCGGAAGGCCGCGTAGGACACGATGTGGAAGACGGACAGGTAGAAGATGATGAGCGGCAGCTCAAACGCCACGCCAAAGCCGATCATAAAGAGCAGCTCCATGTTGACGTAGTTCTCCAGGTCGGGCAGCGCCGTGGCGACGGCCGAGGTCTCGCCGATAAGCCACTCAAAGCCCGCCGGGATGATGATGAAATAGCAGAAGATGGCGCCCAGGAAGAACAGCACCGTCGAGGCGAGCACCGTGGGCACGACCCATTTGCGCTCGTTGGGACGCAGTGCCGGCAGGAAAAATGCCAGAATCTGCCAGATGATCATGGGCGTGCACATGACCACGGCCATCTTGATGGCCAGCGAGAAGCGCAGGCCAAAGCCGCCGAGCGTGGTGGTGATGTAGAACTTACCGTCCGGCACAAAGGAGCGGATGGGGTCTTCCAGGATGTCGAGCACCACGGGCGTGGCGAAATACAGCACGATGGCGGCGGCAAACACCGACACGACCACGATGGTCAGGCGGCGACGGAGCTCGCCCAGGTGATCGAAGAGCGGCATGCGCGCAGGTCCGATAGGCATTACTCATCGCCTCCCTTCGGTGCATCGGCGGCAGCGGCGTCGTCCTCGGCCTCGAGCTCGCGGGCAAGTTGGTCGACGACGGCCTTGCGCTTGCGGGGACGACGGGCGTAGAGGTCAGCCGTCGTGGGCTCTGCCGGCTCGGGCTCCGGCTCTGCAGCAGATTCGGGCTCGACGGTGGCAGCGGCAGGCTCGGCACCCTCGGCCTCGGACTCCTCAGCAGCACCCTCGCCCTCGGCGGCAGCCTCGCTCGCGGCCTTCTCGGCAGCAAGACGGGCGCGACGCTCGGCAAAGGTCTCCTTCTTGGCGGGCGCTGCCGTCTCGGCGGCATCCTCGTCCGCATCGGAATCGTCGTCGGTCGCAGCAGCCTTCTTGGGCTTGACCGGGGCCGAAGCGGCCTCGCTCACCGGATCGATAATCTCGGACTGAACAACGGCCGTCATCTTTTCCTGCGTCTCGCGGAACTGACGGATGGCACGGCCGATCGTGCGGCCCATCTGCGGGAGCTTATCCGGGCCAAACAGCAAAAAGCCGAAGACCACGATGATCGCGAGCTCACCCTCTCCAATACCAAACACACATACCTCCAAGGCTCGATGTGAGTCGAGCCCGCACCGCGCCATTCGGCCGGAACTCGTCTTTTCATTCGGTCAAGTATAGCGCCCGGACGCCAAAACGTCCGAGCGCATCACAAACATATGCCAAACGGCACGCCCTTTTGGGGGGCAAAGATTATGCAGCGGTGATCGAAATCTCCTGGTCGACACCTAACAGCTGGACCACGCGCATCACCGGGGGCTGCACATTGGTGCAGCTAAAGCGCTTGCCGTGGTCGACCGCGTGGTGCGCGGCGCCCACGAGCACGCCAATGCCCGTCGAATCGATGTAGCTCACCTGGGCAAAATCGAGCTCAACGGCCTCAGTGGACTGCTCGAGCGCCAGGTCGATGGCATTGCGCAGGCTATCGGCGTTAGAGATATCGATCTCGCCGGTTACCTTAATGGTGTAGAGCTCTGGCGTGGGGTTGGTGGAAATACCCAAATCCATGTATACGCTCCTTTACGTATCGAGAGTGCGGATAGTACGGGAAGCCGCGCGTTAGGCGCGCTCGGCACGCGCAAGCTCGGCAGCGACGAGCTTAACGGCCAGCACCAGCACATCGAGCGCGGCCTCCAGGTCCTCGACCGTGGGATAGCTCGGCGCGATGCGGATGTTGGTGTCGCGCGGGTCCTTGCCATAGGGCCAGGTAGCACCGGCCGGCGTGAGCTTGACGCCCAGGTCGGCGCAAAGCGCGGCGACCTTCTGGGCCGAGCCCTCGGGACCATCGAAGCTTACAAAGTAGCCGCCGCGGGGGTGCGTCCAGGTGGCGCAGCCCGTATCGCCCAAGCCCTCGGTGAGCTTGCGCTCGACGGCCTCAAAGCGCGGACGCAGGAACTCGGCATGCTTTTTCATGTGCTCCTTGACCGCCTCGATGGTGGGAAGGAAACGCACGTGACGCAGCTGGTTAAGCTTGTCGGCGCTGATGAGGCCGGCCTTCAGGCACTTGGAGAACTCAGCGATGACCGCGGGGCTCGCACCGATAAAACCGATGCCGGCGCCCGGGAAGGTGATCTTGGACGTCGAGGCAAAGGCCACCACGCGGTCCTCGGTGCCCGCCGCGCGAGCGAGGTCAAAGATGTTTGCGAGCTCGTCGGTCTCGTCGTACAGGTCGTGCACGCAGTAGGCGTTGTCCCAGAAGATGCGGAAATCGGGCGCGGCCGTGGGCATCTCGACCAGGCGGCGCACAGTGTCCTCGCTAAAGGTGATGCCCGTGGGGTTGGAATACTTGGGCACGCACCAGATGCCCTTGATGGAATCGTCGGCGGCAACGAGGCGCTCGATCTCGTCCATATCGGGGCCGTTGTCGGTCATCGCGACGGGGACGTTCTCGATGCCCAAGTCGGCGGTGATGCCAAAGTGGCGATCGTAGCCGGGAACGGGGCACAAGAACTTGACCTTCTTGCCGTCGTGCGCGGCCTCGTAAGCCTCCCAGGGCTCGCTGCCGCACGAGCCGCAGCGCCAGAACATACCGGCGATATCGTGCTCGATCAGCAAACTCGACGAACCCAGCACGAGCGTCTGCTCGGCAGGACAACCCAGGAACTCCCCCGCCAGCTTGCGTGCCGAGGGAATGCCCTCAAAGCAGCCGTAGTTGGAGCAGTCGACGTTGCCGTCATGCAGATCGGCATCGGCATTGAGGATATCGAGCATGGGTCGAGAGATGTCCACCTGGGAGGGCGACGGCTTGCCGCGGGCCATGTCGAGCGCCAGGCCCTTGGCCTTGACCTCGGCGACCTCGGCTTTGAGCGCCTCGATGGCGGCATCGAGTTCGGTGGTTTCCATCTTCTGGTAGATCGTCTGCATGGGGTGCGACCTTTCGCGAAGCGGTACGTTGCAGTTCGTCTAAGTATAGACCGCCATCGTCGCAACGTTATGAAGCCGTGATAGATTAAGTTCATCGCAATCAATTACGAATCGCCGCGCATGCCGGCGTGGGGCGCCCAAGGAGGCACTATGGAGTACGGATCGTTTCAGGCCGAGGAATTCGGCGACTTGCAGCGCCTGGTCGACGGACTGTTTTACGACCGCCACGCCATCGACCGCCTGGATCTGATCGTACAGGCCGAAATCTTGGACCTGGCGCCCGACCTCATGGAGATCGTGAATCTTTTGCCGCCCGGCTACTACGACCGCCAGTCACTTTGCGACCAGCTCAACTCCGCCTTGGCCGCCCACGGCTGGGGCGCCGTCTACGGAACGGTGGAATAAGCCTAGTCATTGGAGACGTGGCCAAATAAATGAAACGCCGTTTGTGACAGTACTCACAAACGGCGTTTTTGCATACGAGGGTATCCGGAGCATGTCCGGCCCCGGTTTTCGCGCGCCTACTCGTTCTTGGGCGCGGGGTGTTTGCAGACCACGCTCATGTAAATCATGCCGAGCACGGCAGCGGTGACCGAACCGGCAAGGATAGCGGCCTTGGCAGCCAGAACCTCAAACTGGGCCGTCGGGAATGCGAGGCCGCTGATGAGAATCGACATGGTAAAGCCGATACCGCCCAGAATGCCCACGCCGGCAATCATGTGCCAGTTGACATTGTGCGGCAGCTCGCAGGCCTTGAGCTTGACCAGGGCAAACGTCATACCAAAGATGCCGATCGGCTTGCCCAGCAGCATGCCAAAGTACACGCCGAGCGTCACCGGGTCGGTGAGCAGCGTGCTCATGTCCACGCCCACTAGGCGAACCTGCGCGTTCACGAACGCAAAGATCGGCAGGATCACAAAGTTGACCGGCGTGGAGATCAGACGCTCCATGCGGATGAGCGGCGGGGTCACGCGGTGCATGACGCGCTCGACCTTGGTGGTCGAGACGGTAAAGTCATGCTGGCCCAGGATGTGCGCCTCGTCGTCGTAGCGGTCATCGAGCAGCGGCAGGCACTCGCCCAGCCAGTCGGTCAGACTATCGAGCTTAACGCCGCACTTGGCCGGAATGGTGAAGGCCAGGATGACGCCGGCGAGCGTAGCGTGCACGCCGCTCTTGAACATGCAGAACCACAGCAGCAGACCCAGTACCGAATACGGGGCAAGGCGGTAATGCTGCGTCTTGTTGAGCCACACGAGCGCGCAGGTCACAAGCGCGGCGGCGCCCAACCAAAACGGATTGGGGCTCTGACCGTAGAAGATGGCGATGGCGGCGATGGAGATGAGGTCGTCGGCGATGGCAAGCGTCGAGAAGAACACGCGCACGCCGTTGGGCACGCGATTGCCCAAAAGCGACAGCACGCCCAGCGCAAAGGCAATATCGGTTGCCATGGGGATGGCCCAACCGTTGCGGGCGCCGGCATGGTTAAAGATCAGGTAGATGCAGGCGGGAACGACGACGCCGCCCACGGCCGCCAGCATGGGAAGCATGGCCTGGCGCGGGTTCTTGAGCTCGCCAACTGTCATCTCGTACTTAAGCTCAATGCCCACGAGTAAAAAGAAGATCGCCATGAGGAAGTCGTTGACGAAAAGCTCGACGGTGAGACCGGCCGTAAGGTTGCCCAGACCCACATACAGCGGGGTCTCCAAAAAGTGATGGATGGCCTCGTAGGCATCGGTGTTGGCGCAGATAACGGCGGCGATAGCGGCGAAGACCATGACGGCGGCGGAAATAGTGCCGTTCTCGGCGATGCGCTCCCAAATGTCGTGACGCTCAAAACGTTTGCGCTCACGAACGTTAAACAGCTGCTCGGGTGCTGCCATGGGCGGCTCCTTTCACGGGAAGGCTCCCGTCTTAAAAAAGCACGGCCCGCCCAAGTGGCGGCGCCGCGCTCCAACGTATTACGCTTGCATCTAGCCTACCCTGCACGACAAGCGCACAAGCACGGCCGAAAAGCGGAACCACAGGTTGAACATTATTTGCTCAACGGCACGGGCACGCCTGTCCAAGAGACGACGCGGCGCCGCGCACAAAAAACGACCGGAGCGCGGGGCTTCCGCGATCCGGTCGTCGGTGTTAGGCCAAAAGAACCTAGCAGGCGGCCATGATGGGGGCAGCGACCTGCTTCTTACGGGAGAGGACGCCCGGCATCCAGACGCCGTCGTGCTCGTCGGCAATGCCCAGGCCCTTCTGAGCAGCCTCGGTCTCGCCCTCGAGCAGGACCTGCGAGCCCTCCTCCATGATGTCGGTGATGCACAGGACAATGCCGTCGGCACCCTTCTCGGCGGCGTAGGCGCGCATGGCCTCGCGAATCTCGTCGATCATGCCGAGTGCGCGGCTCTTGTCGACGGTCTCGTACTGGCCGATGAGCAGCTTCTTGCCGGCGGGCTCGAACATCTTGATGTCGTTGCCGACCATCTCGGCTGCGGTGAAGGAGCCGGACGGACGGGTGAGGAAGACCTCCATGCCAAACTTGACCGGGTCGACGCCCACCTGCTCGCCGAGCTTGGCGGCGACGGCGCGGTCGACATCGGTGGTGGTGGGGCTCTTGAGCATGAGCGTGTCGGTCATCATGGCCGAGAGCAGCAGCTTGGCCTGGACGTCGGAAAGTTCAACGCCGAGCACGTCGGCGAGCTTGGTGACGATGGTGCAGCTGGAGCCCCAGGGCAGGCAGATGTAGTGCAGCGGGCCGGCGGTCTCGAAGTCGCCGATGCGGTGATGGTCGACGACGCCAAAGACCGTGGCGTCCTTAAGGCCGGCGACGGACTGGGCGGACTCGTTGTGGTCGGTGAGGACGACGAGCTGACCGGCCTCGACGGACTCGATCACGCGAGGCTCGGCGATGCCGGCGTCGGCGAGCAGCTTGGCGGACTCTGCCGGAAGCTGACCAAGGGCGCAGGCCTCGTAGGTATTGCCGGCATACTCAACCTGGTTGAGCAGCTGGGACAGGACGACGGCGCTCATGATGGCGTCGTTATCGGGGTTCTGGTGACCAAAGACAAGAACGTTTGCCATGGGTTTCCTCCATATGCGTGTGTGTACTCATACGTCTCTATGGTAGCACGCGGCGCGGCCGCGGCCGCCAACGTCTATCGCTCGGCGTGGTTGCGCTCCTTGCACTCGTACATGCGCTGGTCGGCGAGGATACGCACCTCTCCCGAGCCGCCATCGTCCGGATAAACCGCCCAACCGCAACTCGCGCCAACCTCAATCGTAACGCCGTCGATACCGAAAGGAAGCCGCACTGTCCGGTCAATTCGGTCAATCATCATGCGACACAGGGCGTCATCCATGTTGCCGTTCATGACCAGTGCAAACTCATCGCCGCCAATCCTAAAGGCAAAATCGGTTTGGCGTACACAGTCGCGCAATCGACCCGCCACCGCCTTGAGCAGCTTATCGCCCATGTCATGCCCATACGTATCGTTGACGGGCTTAAAGCGGTCGAGGTCAAGATAGAACAAAGTGAATGGCTTGGCCTGCATCTCGTACCTATGCAAAACACTGCTAAAGTACCGCTCGTTGAACAGGCCCGTAAGTCCATCAGTGTTCGCCATGGTCTCGAGCTCTATCCTTTGGCCAATGTCTTGAGATATGGCCAAAAGACGCGTGACCATGCCGTCGGGCCCCCATTCTATCGGAACGACGCTGAGATCCTTGTAGGCATTTCCGCTTCGCGCACAGTACTCAATATTGATAATGTTATTGCTCGTCCCCACCATCTTGCGCAGTCGCTCGGGCGCAAGCAGATTTGCGAGCTCGGTATCCTCAGTCTCGGAGAAGACAACGTAGCGGGCAGAAACCTCCTTCAGCAGGTCTGCATAATCACCCTTTAGGGCATACTGCGGCTCCCGTTTCTGATTCTCGCGGTATTCGTAAGTACCGTCGACAAGATCGACCACGACAAAACGATCGACGATGCGCCCCATGCCGCCCAACAGCCGGCTAATAGCTCGCCGCTGTCGCTCGACCGCCTGCCGTTCCTCATCCTTAAGCCTCGCATCTGCGCGCTCGCGTCTGACGGCTATCGTTACCAACAGCGCCGTGATAATCACGCCGACCACTCCAAGGGCAACCGTGCTGATGAGCTGGACCTCATTCATACCCGAATCCACGACATCGGAACGCACCAGGCCGACGATTGACCAGTCGCCAATTCCCGCCGGCTGATAGACCAGATAGTACCCGCGCCCGTTAAGCGTGCAAAAGGCGCTACCCTCCTTACCGTGGCCGACCTGCCGTTGGATTTCGTCGAAACTCCCTCGCGAAAAAGAAGCATGTTCGCCCAGATAGGCCATAATGTTTGAGACAAATGGTTTGATCTCGCTTTTTGGTTGCAGCGAAAACACCACATCACCCGATTGGTGGACCACATAGCAATCGCTCTTGCCGCGGTATATATCGCCCGCGACCATGTCCATGACCGTGTCGTTGTCATAACTCACGGCGAGACCGGTATACGTCACACCCCCAAAGGTAAAAGGCTGACTTAACGGCAGAGCAAAGACGATTCGTCGCGTCCCGTCCGAGGCGATATAGCTCGAAATCCAAGACGTGCCCTTTTCGTACATCTTCTGAAATACACCATCGATGCTGACGGCCTTGCCCGAGCGCCCGCCGTCGGTGATAAAGTCATCATTCTGGTTGAAGAGATAGACATCGCGATACCCCCAGGAGTCCTTCTGGCTCCGTGCCCGGATCCAGACGTCCTCGATATGGCCGTCTTCGGTCGCCGCCGCCAGTAGTGCATCCCAATCAGCCAGAACATTCCAGTTGCGCTGCGCAAACAGCTCAAAAGTTTTGTCCATCTGCTCATAGGTCGAGATTAGATTCTCGATGTTCTCATCATAGATTTTCTGAGCCATAAAACCGTGGTAGGCGAATCCCAGAGCGACAATAAGAACGGCTGCGACAGCGGTCGCAAGGACCTTGAATCGCCTGTTTTTCATCGTCCACCCTCCTCAGCTCATAGCCTGTTTTTACCAGTACCGTCTTTTTTCATTTAGCACCAGGCGACTGATTAGGCCTGGACGATTCCATAAAAATTAGGGCGTCAAACGACCCATGTGTCCGCAAAAAGCCCGGGCGACAACGGCCCGAGCTCCATGTGACTCCTGCCGAGGAGCCATATTCAATTTGCCGCGCTAAACCTTGGCGCAAAGCATCCTGTCCCCTTTGCGCCAACGAGCGAACTTATTTACCGGCGGCGCGCAGGGCTACGTAGGCGGCACCGATGATGCCGGCGTCGTTGCCGAGCGAAGCGACCTTAATGGGCGTCTCGCGCGAGGCGGAAAGCGCGTAGCGCTGGAAGTGCTCACGAACCTTGTCGAGGTAGACATCGGCCGAGGCAGACGCACCGCCGCCGATCAGGAACATCTCGGGGTCGACCACGTTGGCAATAAGCGCCAGGGCACGGCCGAGATAGTCGGCCATGGTATCGGCAGCTGCCAGCGCGAGCTTGTCACCCTCGCGGCAGGCCTGGAACACGTCCTTGGAATCAGAAGGCCCGGTGAGCTCGATGGGCTCGACGCCCGCTTTCTTGCACTCAGCAAGGTAGTTGCTCACCACGCCGGTGGCGCTGGAATACTGCTCCAGGTGGCCATGGCCGCCGCAGCCGCAGGTGCGCTCCTCAGCCGGGTTCAGGCACATGTGGCCAATCTCGCCGCCGGCGCCCACAACACCCGATACCACGTCGCCGTTAACGATAACGCCGCCGCCCACGCCGGTACCGATGGTGACCATCACCACGTTCTGCACGCCCTTGGCAGAGCCGAGCCAAGCCTCGCCCATGGCGGCGGCGTTGGCATCGTTCTCGTACTTAACGACCGCGTCGGGGCAGTGCTTCTGAATGGCGATCCTCAGCTCGGGCAGGTTAATGGCAATGTTGGCCTTGACCTTGGCATCGCCCGATGCCGGGATGGGGCACGGAACGGCCAGGCCAATGCCCGCCACAAAGGCGCGCGGAATCCGTGCCTTGGCGACCACCTGGTCGATAGCCTCGGTCACCGCGGCAAAGCCCGCAGCGTCAACGATGGGAGGCGTAGGCACGCTGGCCTTGGCCAGCAGGTTGCCGTCCTCGTCGAACAGACCCTCCTTAACCGAAGTGCCGCCGACGTCAATGCCGATGTAGTACTGCTTAGGTTCCATAGGAGCCCACCTTTCTCGTTTAAACATTGCCTGTATGGTACCGCTCCCAAGGCAAAAACCTACCAAAAAGGGACAGGTTTGTTTTGGCAGGTTTTATCTGGGGAAACGCAAATGGCCGCTCAACAGGCCGCACAAGACCATCCCCAAAAATAGAGGCGCCGGGAGGCGGAGACTCCCGGCGCCCGTCAAAGGGACTATGTTGCCTGTTGGACCGCACGGTCCTTCGCGGCGATAACGCCGACTAGGCCTTAAGTGCCTGCAGCTGCTTGTGGATCTCGATGAGCTCCGTCGCCATGACGCGCATGGTCTCGGTGCCGGCCATCTGGTCCTCGGCATGCAGCAGAATCAACGGGGCCTCGCCGTTACGCTCGCCGTTGGCCTCTTTCTTCAGAAGCCCCATGTGAACATCGTGGCCACCGTTATAGGCCTCGTCGCCCTGCTTGATAAGCTCCTCGGCGGCGTCAAAATCGCCCTCCTTGGCCTTTTGCACGGCATTGATGTACATGCTCTTGGCGGTACCGACGTAGCTGATGATCTCAAAGCAGGTCATCTGCAGTTCGTTCATATCCTCCATACAGAGCACCTAGCCCATCACGCTGACGCAGTGGTCGATGATGCCGGCAGCGTTCATGCGGCCGTAGTCGACCATGTTGATGACCTCGACCGGAAAACGACCAGCGGCCTCCTTCTCAAAGTCACCCTTGGTGTAGCCGATCTGCGGGCCAAGCAGCAACATGTCGCACTCGTCCAGGTGATCGTGGGCCTCGTTCATGGGACGAGCCTCGACCTCAATATCCAGACCACGGTTTGCAACCTCGGCCTGCATCTTCTGGACCAGCAGGCTCGTGGACATACCGGCATTGCAGCAGAGCATGATCTTCTTCATGGTTTCCTCCTTATAACTGCGCGGCGCGCAGACGACAACTGGTTTTATTCCTTGCGGCTATTGTGCCCACCCCCCCTGCATCTTTACACAAGGGAGAGAGCCGCGGGCACCGGCACCGCGTACCGGTGCCCGCAAAGGTGAAAGGGACGAACGTTAGGCGTTCTACTCGGCGAGAGCCTCCTGCTTGGCGATTGCCTTTTCGGAAATCTTCATAAAGGGCAGGTAGACGGCCATGCCAATGACAATCTCGAGAGCCTGCCACACGCCGGCGCGCCAGTCAAAGCCCGTAGCGAGCAGGGCATTGATGACGGGAGGCATGGTCCAGGGCACCTGGGCGATGCAGGGGCTGATGATACCTGCGCAGGTAAGGCCATAGGTGATGCCGATGAACAGATCGGGAAGAAGGACGAACGGGATCATGAGCGGCAGGTTGTACACGATGGGGTAACCGTAGATAACCGGCTCGTTGATGTTGAACAGACCAGGCAGGATAGCCATCTTGGAAACGGTCTCGGAAGCCTTGTTCTTGGAGAACAGGAGCGTGTCGAGCAGAAGCATGAGGGTGCAGCCCGAGCCGCCGATGAGGGCGAAGCTGTTAACGATCTGCATGTTCATGTAGTGATCGGGCTGGATGGTGCCACCGGCGGCAAAGGTAGCCATGTTGTCGACGATGAGCATGGTCAGGATCGGCTCGACGGTAGCGCCAGAGATGGTGGACTGGTGAATACCGACGCAGAACAGCAGGTTGGCAAGGGTGTAGATGAGGATAACAGCCCACGGACCGGCGTTCATGATGCTCTTGAGCGGGTTGGAGATGCACGTGGAGATGATGGCGCACAGATCGGTGCCGGCGCACACGGCGAGCAGGGCTGCGGCAAGAGCGAAGATTGCGAGGTTGAGCAGCATCGGGATCATGACGTTGAAGGAGTTGGAGACCGCGGGAGGCACGCCCTCGCCCAGCTTAACCTTGAGCTTCTCTACGCCAGAAATCTTGATGAAGAGCGAGACGGAGAGCAGAGCGATGATAATGGCCGAGAACAGACCGTTGGTGCCGGTGTTGGCAGTCGAAAGGGCGCCCGTGACCTCGGCGGAGGTGATCTTGTCGGTGAGCAGCGGGCTCGTGGCGGCAAGCGAGGCGGTGATCTGCTGCGGCATCATGATGACGAAGGCAGAGATGGCGACGACCACGCAAGCGAGCGGGTTATCGAAACGCTTGTTCTTGGCGAGGCTGTAGCCAATCAATCCGGCCAAGATAATGGCAGAGACGTTGAGGGTGCCCAGCGTAATTGCCGAGCCCCACGTCTGAAGGTTGGCAAGGCCCGCCGCGTCGAGCGGGAACAGAGGGAACACGACGTTGTTAATAAGAACCGCGATACCCGCAAGGATATAGAGCGGCGTGATGGTCGCGAAGGCGTCACGCAGGGAACGCAGGTGAACCTGGTTTCCCACCTTCGCAGAGACCTCGGCAAACTTGTCGAGGAAGCTCTTTCCGTTGTCACTGGCCATGATTGCTCCTAACTTTCAAATCCGGCCTTTTCCTATGCGCACGGTGGTCTGTCGCCCTCTGCCACCAGATGTGCCATGTGTTGCGCGCGGCGGCGCGCGGTCTGGGCGTTCGCCCGGTCGCTAATCAACCACGTGGGTCGTGGCGACCTGTTTGAGCCAGGCCGCCGACTTCTTAAGGCGGCGCTTGTAGCCGTCCATGAGATCGACCTCGACAAAGCCGTAACGATTCTTAAAGGCATTCGCCCAAGACCAGTTATCGATGACGGCCCAGTAGTGATAGCCCCGGCATTTGGCGCCCTCGGAGATTGCCTTGGCAACCCACTCCAGGTGCTGACGTACAAAGTCGACGCGGTAGTCATCCTGGATGGTTCCTTCGGCATCGCGGTTCTTGTATTCGTCCATGATGCCGATGCCGTTCTCGGAAACGAACCACTCAAGATCGGGGTAGTTCTTAGCGCAGTCCATGCCAAAGTCGTAGAGGCCCTGCGGGTAGATCTCCCAGCCGCGGCTCTCGTTCATAACGGCGTCGGGCCACACGTACTCGTCGGCAAAGTGCGGCAGACCGTACTGGTCGATCTTGCTCGCCGGCGCCTGAACGCGCGTGGGGTGGTAGTAGTTGCAGCCGAGCCAGTCGACAACACCCTGCTTGAGAATCTCTTGGTCGCCGGCACGGAACGGGAGCTTAACGCCGCCCTCGGCCAGGCTGTCGAGCACGTCGGCAGGAAGCTCGCCCTTGGTAATAAGGTCGAGCCACCAGCGATTGTTGATGCCGCTGGTCATACGCACGGCCTCGAGGTCTGCCTCGCTGGGGTTCTCCTTGGTGTAGACCGGAGTAAAGCAGTTGATCATGCCGATCTTGGCATCGGCGCGAATAGCGCCCTCGTCATAGGCCTTACGATAGTTGGCCACGGCCAGCGCATGTGCCAGCGAGATGTGATACTGCACGGTGCGGGCGCGGTTGAAGTCGTGGAGCTGCGGGAACCACACGCCCTCCTGATAGCGCTGCTCGGGCTCGACGATGGGCTCGTTAAAGGTGAACCAGTACTTAATCTCCTGGCCAAACTCGTGGAAGGCGACGTCGGCGTAATGCGCGTAAGCCTCGACGACCTCACGGCTCTCCCAGCCGCCACGGTTAAAGAGGTAGGTGGGCATGTCAAAGTGGTACAGGTTGACGAACGGCTCCAGACCAGCCTCGCGGGAGGCGCGGAACAGCTCGTGATACCACGCGGCGCCCTCCTCGTTAAGGTTGCCGTCGGCATCGAGCAGACG
>CABURG010000012.1 GCA_902493835.1 uncultured Collinsella sp.
CCGTTGCGACCGCCTGGGCGCGGCGAGCCCGCTCTACGAGCCGCCGACGCGCATGCCCGAGCTCGTGCGCGCGAGCGATAAGATCCTGCACCATACGTTCGATGCGGGCGAGGGCGTGCTGATTCCGGCGGAGATCCTCGAGCACGCCAAGCGCGGCTGCCGCAACTTCGTGATCCTGCAGCCGTTCGGGTGTCTGCCCAACCATGTCGTGGGGCGCGGGCTCATCCATGCGCTCAAGGAGCAGTATCCCACGGCGCAGTTCCTGCCGCTCGACTACGATCCCGACGTGAGCTTCGCCAACGTGGAGAACCGTCTTCAGATGCTCATCATGAACGCCAAGGCGCAGGGGTGCGGTGAGGCGCATGGCGAGACCGCGTAAGGACGCCGATGCGCCCGATGCACGCACCCGTATCATCGAGGCGTTTTGGGAGCTCATCGAGAACAACAGCATCTTCGAGCTGTCGGTTGGCGAGGTGACCCGCGCCGCCCAGTGCAATCGCGGAACGTTTTACTACTATTTTCACGATTTCGATGAACTCGTCGCCATCGCCATAGCCCAGCTGCTGCAGGATAACGAGCTCATCACCGATGCCCTCTGGCATTTTTCGAGCGAGGGCGACCTTTCGGCGTTCGACCGGCGCGACGTCCGCTGCCTGCTGCGGCGCATCGTCATCACCATGAGGGCGGGTGCCGCCGAGCAGGTCGTGCAGGGCATCCATACGATCATCATCGACCGCGTGAGAGAGATCGTCCACCCCGACGGAGAAGAGCTCAAGGCGGATTCGAGCTTTGCGGTGGGCTTTCTGGTCTCGGGCATCATGGACTTTGTGATGGCGGTCGGCTTTGCCCGGGAGGGCGGCGAGGAGATAGACCTCGAGCAGCTGGGGGACAGCGCGTGCGCGTACCTGAGGGCGGTCGCCATGCAGACGGTGGAAACGGTCGCGCAAGTCGAGGGCGTCGATACATCCGAGCTGCTCGAACGCGTCTCCAAGGAGGCCGATGCCTATCGCGCATCGCGTGCGACGAGTCCCGACGTGGTGAAAGACGCCTAGGGTTTCTCTTGCGGGGCGCCTGTCGCGCATCGCGCGGTGAGTCCCGCGATGCGGTCATAACCTGCATTCATGTGAGCCGGGTTTATAGATATTCCTCCAGCTGTTAACATAGACAACCTGTGGGTAAAGAGACAAAAGCGCCGCCGACGGGCGGGCGTTTTGATTTCGATGAACTCATGTAAGGAAACGAGCATGTTAGATAGATTTACCGATCGTGCGCGCAAGGTCATGTCCATGGCCAAGCAAGAGGCGCTCGATCTTCATTCAAATAAGGTGGGTACCGAGCACCTGCTGCTCGCGCTTGCCAAGGAGGACGAGGGCATTGCCGCTGAAGCACTGCGTTCGCTCGACATCTCCTACGACGACATCATGGATACTCTCAAAGAGGTCCAGACCACCGTTCCCGAGCCCAGCGAGGAGACCGAGGCAGCCAAGCTCGCCTTTACACCGCTCGTCATTAGCGTGATGGAGCGTTCATTCCGTGTGGCGCGTGAGAACAACCAGACCTACGTGTCGACCGAGCACCTGCTCATCGGTATCGTCGAAGAGGGCAACGGCATGGCCATGGACATCCTCATGCGCCTGGGTGTGTCGTCCGCCTCCATCAAAAAGGCTATCGAGAAGCTCACCGCCAAGGACCAGGACAAGAAGCGTCCGCTCGCCGGCGCCGGTGCTGGTCGTCCCGGTGCGGGCCTGCCGTTCTTTAGCGGCTCGGATGCCTCTCAGCAAAAGGGGAGTGGCACCGACACGCTTAAGCAGTTCGCCACCAACCTTACGCAGAAGGCCCGCGACGGCGAGCTCGACCCCGTGATCGGTCGCGAAAAGGAAGTCCAGCGCATGATGGAGATCCTTTCGCGCCGCACCAAGAACAACCCGCTTATCTTGGGCGACCCCGGCGTGGGCAAGACGGCCATCGTCGAGGGCCTGGCGCAGCAGATCGCTGCCGGCAACGTGCCCGAGAACCTCATGAACCAGAACATCTGGACGCTCGACCTGCCGGGCCTCGTGGCGGGCGCCAAGTATCGCGGTGAGTTTGAGGAGCGTCTCAAGAACGTGATCCAGGAGGCCACCGAAGCCGACGACGTCATCCTGTTTATCGACGAGATGCACACCATCATCGGTGCCGGTTCTGCCGAGGGTTCCATCGACGCGAGCTCCATGCTCAAGCCCGTGCTCGCGCGCGGTGCCTTCCAGATTATCGGCGCCACCACGGCCGAGGAATTCCGCAAGTACCTCACCAAGGACCCGGCCTTTGAGCGTCGCTTCCAGACCATCGATGTCGAGGAGCCGAGCGTCGAGGACACGGTCAAGATCCTGACTGCGCTCAAGCCGCGCTACGAGGAGCACCACCATGTGCGCTATACGCAGGGTGCTATCGAGGCCGCCGCGAACCTTTCCAACCGCTACATCCAGGATCGCTTCCTGCCCGATAAGGCCATCGACCTCATCGACGAGGCCGGTGCCCGCGCTCGCATCGCTGCGAATCGCGCGCCCGAGCCGGTGCGCGAGGCCGAGCATCGCATCGAGGAGCTCAAGGCCGCCGCGCAGGAGGCCACCGAGAGCGACGACATGAACAAGGCCGCCGAGATCACCGAGCAGCAGAAGGCCGCCGAGATTGAACTCGCCGAGGCCAAGGCCGCCTGGACCGCCGAGCTCGACGCCAGCCCGCTCACCATCGATGTGAGTCAGATCGCCGATATCGTGTCCGTGACTTCGGGCGTGCCGGTGTCCTCGCTTACCGAGAGCGAGAGCCGTCGCCTGCTGCAAGCCGAAAGCGTGCTCAAGACGCGCATCATCGGTCAGGATGAGGCTGTCGAGGCAGTTGCCAAGGCCGTGCGCCGCAGCCGTTCGCCGCTCAAGGACCCGCGTCGCCCCGGCGGCAGCTTTATCTTCCTGGGTCCCACCGGCACGGGCAAGACCGAGCTCGCTAAGACGCTCGCCGAGTACCTCTTTGGCAGCAAGGATGCACTCATCAGCTTCGACATGTCCGAGTTCGGTAGCGAGTTCGAGGCCTCCAAGCTCATCGGTAGCCCTCCGGGTTACGTCGGTCACGACGAGGGCGGCCAGCTCACCAAGGCCGTTCGTCGCCACCCGTACTCGGTCGTGCTGTTCGACGAGATCGAGAAGGCGCACCCCGATATCTTCAACATCTTGCTGCAGGTGCTGGAGGAGGGCCGCCTGACCGATAGCCAGGGCAAGACGGTCGACTTCCGCAACACCGTGATCATCATGACGTCCAACGTGGGCGCTCGCGAGATTGCGCAGGATGCGAGCGTTGGCTTTGGCACCACCGGCGAGCAAGGTCTCACGTCGAGTGAGATCCGTGGTCGCGCGATGGGCGAGCTCAAGCGCCTGTTCCGCCCCGAGCTGCTCAACCGTATCGACGACATCGTGGTGTTCCAGAAGCTCTCGGGCGAGAATCTCACCAAGATCGCGCACCTGCTGGTGGGCGACCTGCGTCAGCGTTTGATTGCCAACGGCATGAACATCAAGCTCACCGATGCGGCCTATGACAAGATCGTGGCCGAGGGCACCGACCTCACCAACGGTGCGCGTCCGCTGCGCCGTGCTATTCAAAAGCTTATCGAGGACCCGCTGTCCGAGGAGCTTCTGGCCGGCGAGTGGGGCGAGGGCGATACCGTCCTGTGCGACGTGGCCGATGGCAAGTTTGTCTTTAGCCACGGCACGGGCGAGATCCCGGCACCGCGTCCGGCGGGCACGCTCGGCGGCGATACCGCCCCGGCGGCACCGCACACCGGCAACGCCGTGCCCGTGAGCGGCGGCGTGACCTCGGGCCCCGGCGGCATGATGCAAGCCGGTTCCGGCGCGCTGTAGGGCGTGGCGACAATTTGATACGCGCAATCGAGGCGCTCTGGCAAGGGCGCCTCGATTTGTAGAGCTGCGAAGTTGTGACCGTTACGCTATGCGGTCCACCGTTAGCCGATGATGCGAGGGCGCTCGGCGTTTTCGACTGGTTTATGCACGTAAAGTCTGGGAATATACAAGGCGCATGTCTTATTGTCTAACCAGTTGCGCCAAGGAGGCACCATGGACTACAAGATTACTGGCTACGAGCCCGCCCAGCTGTTCCATTTCTTTGAGGAGATCAGCGCGATCCCCCGTGGGTCTGGCAACGAGAAGGGCATCAGCGATTTCCTGGTTGCGTTTGCCAAGGAGCGCGGCCTCGACGTGTATCAGGACGAGGTCTACAACGTCATCATTCGCAAGCCCGCATCTGCCGGCGCCGAGAATGCCCCGACCGTGATGCTGCAGGGCCACATCGACATGGTGTGCGACAAGCTGGGCTCCGTTGAGCACGACTTTACGACCGATGGTATCGACCTGGTCGTCAAGGATGGCGTCCTCACCGCTAACGGTACCACGCTGGGCGCCGACAACGGTATCGCCGTCGCTCTGATGCTCACCGTGCTCAACGACGATTCGATTGCTCATCCGGCCCTCGAGTGCGTGTTCACCACCGACGAGGAGACTGGCCTGGTTGGCGCCGAGACGCTCGACAAGTCCCAGATTAGCGCCCGCACCATGATCAACCTCGATTCCGAGGAGGAGGGCGTGGCCACCGTCAGCTGCGCCGGCGGTGTCGTCGTTACCTACACCTGCCCGATCGTGCGCGAGCACAAGACCGGCAGCACCCTTACGCTCGAGATCTCCGGCCTGCTGGGTGGTCACTCCGGCGCCGACATCCACCTGGAGCGCGGCAACGGCAACCTCATCATGGCCCGCATCATCGACCGCCTGATGGTCGCCGGCGAGCCCGCCATCGTCAGCTTTAACGGCGGCACTAAGGACAACGCCATCAACCGTGAGTGCAAGGCTGTTCTGGTTTACGCCGACCACGCTGCCGCCGAGGCCGCGGCCCAGATCGCAAAGGGCATCATTGCCGACGTCACTGCCGAGCTCGAGGTCTTCGACCCCGGCTTTACCTGCACCGTCGAGATTGCCGACGACGCCGAGGTCGAGGCCATGGACCAGAAGTCCGCGCTTGCCCTCATCCGCGCCCTGCGTCTTGCCCCTAACGGCGTGATTCGCCGCAACGTCGCCACCGACGGCTCCGTCGAGGTTTCCTCCAACATCGGCGTGGTTGCCACCTCTGACGACCAGGTCAAGATCATGCTGTCCCCGCGCTCCTCGATCACCTCGCTGCAGAACGAGTTCAAGGACCGCCTGCAGACGCTGGCCGATGTCCTGGGCTTCGACGCCAAGTTTGAGTTCGAGTATCCCGGCTGGAGCTATGCTGAGCATTCGCCGGTCCGCGACGTCTTTGTCGAGAGCTATCGCGAGCTCTTTGGCTCCGAGCTGCGCATCGAGTCCATCCACGCCGGCCTTGAGTGCGGCCTGTTTGCCGAGGCCCTGCACGGCCTGGACGCCATCGCCGTGGGCCCGACGCTCTCCGATGTCCACACCCCGGACGAGAGCATGGAGCTCGCTTCTGCCGAGCGCTTCTACGAGCTGCTCATCGACGTGCTCAAGCGCCTCGCTGCGTAAAGGTTGCGCTAGCAGCAGTCCGGGCTACGTGCCGGTGGATTGCAAATGACATTATGAGAGGGGGCATCCGAGCTTTTGCGACGGGTGCCCCTCTCTTCTTTTAAGAAATGGGAAATTGTGGCCACCTAGCCCATATCCGCCCTGATGAGGTCGAGGGTTCGCTGGCAGTTTTCGCGGACGGGGCCGAGCATATGCTCTCGCAGGTCCGCCATGCCGGGCAGGTCGGCGTATTCATCCATGACCTCTTCCATGCAAATGGGCACCTCGTAGGCGAGGTCCATCATGGTCGTAAAGCAAAACTTCTCGGATAGCCCGGCATCGGTGAGTGCCGCCTCCAGCGCGGGGTCGCCCATACCGTGGTATCGGCGGATAGCGCCTGGACCGATGCGCCCCACACGATTTTCGCCGCCAACGCTCATGGCGAGGCGCGCTCGGCGGCGCATACGCTCATATGCCAAACCCGACGCGACATCGTACATTCGAGCCATCATGGCTGCGCCGTCGTTTCCAAGGAGCAGGGAATAGTTTTTCGCATGCGCATCCGGTGCGCCGATAATGGCGTTGAAGAACAGTATCTGCGTAAACAGATATAGGTTAAGTTGATGGTGGCTCGTATTTGCGAGGAGCTCTTGAATGTCGCGGGTGGTCGGGCCGCCGTCTGCCGTGTACTTTTGAGCGGGCATCACTCCAAGAGCCTGACAGAGGTCTTCTTGGTGTAGACGCATGATTGTTCCGTCTTTGACTTTCACACGGTCATAGCGCTCAACAATGAGGGCGGGTTCGTCCTCAAATAAGCGATACTCAACGTTCGCCGTTGCGATACCCGCGCGCTGGGCGCTTTTCATGCAGACAAACTCATTAAGAGCCTCAAGTTTAAATCCGATGACGCCATTTTTGAAAATATGCGTCGTGGGCAAGGAGCCCACGCATTCGCACCAGCGACCGTCTATGAGTGCGAGAGCGAACTTGCCCTGATTGCCTCCAAGTGACCAACTTTCATCTAGGCCCATCCACGATGCCTCGCGGTCATCTCTGATCGACTTGAGGCGCAAGGCAATCTCGTGGTCGTCTATAGGGCGGTATTCGCCAGTGCGATGCAAGACGGCGTCGATATCTTCTTCGGCGCAAAACTGCACTCCGCCCGGACAGTCGAGTCCGATATGGCTGAGCAGCGCAACGGGATTATTGGGCCTGGCGTCGAATTCGGCGGCAATCGCTTTTCGTTGGTCCTCGCTGTCGGGCAGAAGGCCAAACAAGTACGGATTCATGACCTGTTGGCCGTATGTGCGATTTGATACGGGAATGTTGGTCGATAGGGCTGGCCCGTCATAATCTTGATCGTAGGCAAAACTGACCAGACCGCTCTCATCTTGCATGAGCGTTCCTGCGGGTACACCGCAAATAATAGTCCGAAGCGTTTTTCTGGCCATTGGCTATCTTCCTTCGGGCTTGGTTTGGGCAGATGCGCTTGCGGCAATCGAGACTCCGAGATTGGACATGGCGAAATCGGCGAAGGCCTTGTCGTAGAACTCGGACGTAAAGAGGGTATCTGGAAGAGCTGGAATGGCTGCGCCGCGTCGGTTGCGATGGTGAAGACGTTGAGCGTGATGGCACCTGGGGGTGCTACAAGGTTGCAAATCGGCATGCGGGGCGTCGGCTGGCTGCTCATGTTTCGTGTCGTCGATATTCCCTTGAGCAACGAGAGCCAGTCCGAGAGCACCGAAAACCGCCAGCAACTTGTCGAGCCGAATGCCCGTGGCATCTCCCAGCTCGAGCGATGCGAGCAGGCGCTCCGAAACACCGGCTTTTTTAGCGAGGGTCGCACGGGTGATCCCTTGCGCCTCGCGCGCCCGACGCACGTAGATGCCAGCTTGGCGCGGTGTGGTGATGGGAAGGGTATCCACGGTGATCTCCTAACGTGCAGACTTTGCATATCAGTATGACATGCAAAAGTCTGCACGAAAAGGCCTCATGCAAAACTCTGCATGAGGCCTCATCCGGACGTCTAGTTTTGAAGGGTGTTTTACAGCACCAAAATCCCCAGGTGCTCCAGCAAAATCTTGAGGCCGATGAGGATGAGCACGACGCCGCCCACGATGGTGGCGGGCTTTTCGTAGCGCGCGCCAAAGGTGTGGCCAATCGCCACGCCGGCAACGGAGAAAATAAATGTTGTGATGCCGATAAGCGATACAGCGGGAACGATGTCAACCGAGAGCGCGGCAAATGAGATGCCCACGGCTAAGGCGTCGATTGAGGTGGCGATGGCGAGGATCAGGTACTCGCCCAGGTCAATCTTTTCGGCATCCTTGCCGTCGCCTTCATCCTCGTCCTCGGCAAAGGCCTCCCACAGCATTTTGCCGCCGATGAAGGCGAGCAGGATAAAGGCGATCCAGTGGTCGATGGGGCCGATGATGCCCATAAACTGGCTGCCAAGCGCCCATCCGATTACGGGCATGCCGGCCTGGAAGCCGCCAAAGAACAGGCCGAGCACTACGGCGACCTTAAGGTTGATCTTTTTCATGCCAAGGCCCTTGCAGATGGAAACGGCAAAGGCGTCCATCGAAAGGCCAACGGCGAGCAACACGAGCTCTGCGAGTCCCATAGTCTGGCTCCCTCTCTGCGGGCGAACCCGATTACACGACTACTCCCTCATTTATATGAGACCCGATGCTACCACATGAGCAGCTAAAAGAGCTCCGTCCCAAATGAGCTACCTAAGCTGTGTTCGCTCATTCTGTAAGCATCGGATTTTGCAAGCGCCGCGGGGACAAACCGTGAGAAACTATTTAGCGTTTATGGAGCGTATACGATGGGAGCGATGCCTTGGATAAGAACGAGCTGCAAAAGCGTATGGAACAGGCCATCCGCCTGACGGCACCTGGTCAGCCGATCCGCACCGCCCTCGACATGATCATTGCCGGTCACCTGGGTGCTCTTATCTGCGTCGGCGACACTGAAAACGTGCTCGCCGCCGGTAACGACGGCTTCCCGCTCAACATTTCGTTCACCTCGAACCGTCTGTTCGAGCTCTCCAAGATGGATGGCGCCATCGTCATCGACGGCGACCTCACCCAGATCCTGCGCGCCAACTTCCACCTCAATCCCGATCCCTCGCTTGCCACGAGCGAGACGGGCATGCGTCACCGCACCGCTGCTCGCATGTCGGTGCTCACCGATGCCATCGTGATCTCGGTCTCGGCCCGTCGTGCCGTCGTCAACGTGTACGTTCACGGCAAGAGCTACGAGATCCAGCCCGTCACCACTATCATGAGCTCGGTCAACCAGCTCGTCGCCACGCTCCAGACCACCCGTCAGTCGCTCGATCGCTCCCTGCTGCGCCTGACGGCCCTCGAGCTCGACGACTACGTTACGCTCGCCGACATTACCGGTATTTTCTCGAGCTTCGAGATCATGCAGCAGGCAAAGACCGAGCTTAAGGATTGCATCGTCAAGCTGGGCAACCAGGGCAAGCTCGTGCAGATGCAGCTCGAGCAGCTCGCCGGCTCCAGCATGGATACCGAGTACGACCTGATGATTCGCGACTACGCGAGCGATTCCTCCGAGGCAAACGCCGAGAAGATTCGCGCCGAGCTTGCTCGCATGACGCCTAAGGACCTGTCCGACCCGCAACACGTGGCGGCAGTTCTGGGCTATGACGACCTGGACGAGGACTCCGTCATGACGCCGCTGGGCCTGCGCACGCTTTCGCGTGTGTCCGTCGTGCGCGACGGCGTGGCCGAGAAGATCGTCGACGAGTACGGCTCGCTGCAGGAGCTCATGGACGACATCAGCGAGGATCCGGAGCGCCTAGGCGACTTTGGCGTCAACAACCCTGCCATTCTTGCGGACTCGCTGTACCGCATGAAGGGCACCAAACAGGGGAACGCATAATGGCGCCCGTATGCGCCGTGGTCGTTGCCGGTGGCAGCGGCCAGCGCTTTGGAAATCCCGGCGGCAAGCAGCTCGTTAACGTGGCGGGCCGTCCGCTCATGAGCTGGTCCATCCGCGCGTTTGATCGTAGCGACAAGGTCGGCCACATCGTGGTGGTGTGCCCTGCCGAGCGCCGTGCCGAGATGCGCCGCCTGGCCATCGACCCGTTTGACTATGACACGCCCATCAGCTTTGCCGATGCCGGCGCGACCCGCCAGGATTCCACCCGTGCCGGCGTGCATGCGGTTCCGGCGGGTTTCGAATATGTCGCCATCCACGATGGTGCTCGTCCGCTTATTACGACCGAGGCCATCGACCACGCTATCGACGTGCTCGTGAGCGACCGTGCCCTCGATGGTGTCGTGTGCGGCCAGCCTGCCATCGACACACTCAAGATTGTCGATGGCGACAACATCGTCGAGACGCCGCCGCGTGAGCTCTATTGGGCCGCGCAGACGCCGCAGATCTTTAGCGTCGACGCGATGAAGCGTGCCCATGCCGCGGCGATTGCCGAGGGCTTTATCGGTACCGACGATTCATCGCTGGTCGAGCGCATGGGCGGGCGCGTCCGCTGTGTCCAGAGCCCGCGCGATAACCTTAAGGTGACGGTGCCCGAGGACTTGCGTCCCGTAACCGCGATTCTACTCGGTCGCATGGCCGAGGGAGAGGACCTTCCCCATGTTCAGTAACCTGCGCATTGGCCACGGCTACGACGTCCACCGTTTGGTGGAGGGGCGTCGATGTATCATCGGCGGGGTCGACATTCCCTACGAGCGCGGCCTGCTGGGCCACTCGGATGCCGATGTGCTCGCGCACGCCTTGGCCGATGCCATTCTGGGCGCCTGCCGCGGGGGAGATATCGGCAAGCTATTCCCCGACACCGATCCTGCCTACGAGGGTGCTGATTCGATGGTGCTGCTCGCCCGCGTGATGGACTATGCGCGCGAGCTGGGCTTTGAGTTTGTCGATGCCGACTGCACCATTGCCTGTCAGCAACCCAAGATCACCCCGCACCGCGATGCCATGCGCGCCAACCTTGCCCATGCCCTGGGCGTTGACGTCGAAAACGTGGGCGTCGCCGCCACCACGACCGAAAAGCTCGGTTGGGAAGGTCAAGGCGAGGGAATCGGCGCCTGGGCCGTCTGCCTGCTACAGAAAACCGTTAAGGAGTAACGAATGCGTATCTACAACAGCGCTACCCATAAAAAGGAAGAGTTCCAGCCCATCGAGTCCGGCAAGGTCCGCATGTACGTGTGCGGCCCCACGGTCTACGACAACATCCATATCGGCAATGCCCGCACGTTCATCAGCTTTGACGTGATTCGTCGCTGGCTCATCGCGAGCGGTTACGAGGTCACGTTCGCCCAGAACCTCACCGATGTCGATGACAAGATCATCAAGCGCGCCAACGAGCAGGGCCGTACGGCTGCCGAGGTCGCGACGGAGTTCTCCGACAAGTTCATCGGCGTCATGCGCGCCGCCAACGTGCTCGATCCCGATGTGCGCCCCCGTGCCACCAAGGAGATCGGCCCCATGATCGCCATGATCAAGACGCTTATCGAGCAGGGCCACGCTTACGCAGCCGATAACGGCGATGTGTACTTTGCCGTGCGCAGCGATCCCAACTATGGTCAGGTCTCGGGCCGCAACATCGACGACCTTATGGTGGGCGCGCGCATCGAGGAGAACGAGGACAAGAACGACCCGCTCGACTTTGCTCTGTGGAAGGCCGCCAAGCCCGGCGAGCCCAGCTGGCCGAGCCCTTGGGGCGAGGGCCGTCCTGGTTGGCACACCGAGTGCGCCGCCATGGTGCATCGCTACCTGGGTACCCCGATCGATATCCACGGCGGTGGCTCCGATCTTGCTTTCCCGCATCACGAGAACGAGTGCGCCCAGGCCACCTGCGCCTGGCACCAGGGTTTCTCCAACACCTGGATGCACACGGGCATGCTGTTGGTTGACGGCGAGAAGATGTCCAAGTCGCTCGGAAACTTCTTTACGCTGGCCGAGGTGCTCGAGCAGCACTCTGCCGCGGCCCTGCGTCTGCTGATGCTGCAGACGAGCTATCGCTCGCCGCTCGACTTTTCTTGGGAGCGCCTGGAGGGTGCCGAGAACTCGCTCACGCGTATCGCCGGTACGGTCGAGAACCTGCGCTGGGCCGCGAACCATGCGACGGCCGATGCCGATGCGGCTGCCGCCGAGGCGTTTGCCGCCAAGGCCGCTGAGACTCGTGCCGCCTTTAAGGAGTGCATGGACGACGACTTTAACACCGCTGGTGCCATGGGTGTCGTCTTTGGCTTTGTGACCGAGTGCAACCAGTACCTGGAGCAGGCGGGCGACGCTGCCGACAAGGCCGCCGCGCTTGCCGCCGCCGACACGCTGGCCGAGCTGCTCGATACGCTTGGCGTTGAGCTCCCCGAGCCCAAGGTCGAGCTGCCGCTGGGTCTGCTAGGCGTTGCCGCCGGCCTGGTCGCCTACACGGGCGACGACGTGGACGAGGCCGCTGCCAAGATTCTCGAGGCCCGCGCCGAGGCCCGCGCCGCCAAGAACTGGGATCTGGCCGACGCCATCCGCGACCAGCTCAAGGACCTGGGCCTGACGATCGAGGATACGGCCGCGGGCACTCGTATCAAATCTCTCTAATCCCCGCGGGTTTCCCAAGCACCCGACCTTGCCGTTCAAACCGTCGCTCGCGTACCCAAGTACGCGTCGCTCCTCTTTCACGGCAATCTCGGGCACTTGGAAAACCCGTACCGACCGCTTGAGCTATTCGTCTTAAGCGGTCGCTTCCTTTGTTCTGTTTGAAAATTTTTTAAAGGAGGCCGTTTTATGGCCGACAATCGCAAGCGTGCACCGCGTGGAGGCAAGCAGGCTGCTTCTGGCTCGCGTCCGATTCGCCGCAACGACCGCGCTGTCGCTCCCAAGGGCCAGCACGATCGCACCCAGGCCGCACGTCCGCAGCGCGATCGCAACCGCGATGCTGTCCAGGTCCCCAAGGGCGAGTTTATCGAAGGTCGCCGTGCTGCCGCCGAGGCGCTGCGTACCGGCTTTCCCGTCAAGTGCGCGCTCATCGCCGAGGGCGGGGAGCGCGATGCCGCTCTGTCTCGTCTGGTCGATGATCTCAACGCCGCGGGTGTCCGCATTAAGTATGTGCCGCGCGCGCAGCTCGATGCACTGTCGAGCCATGGCGCTCACCAGGGCATTGCGCTCGAGGTTGGTAACTTCCCTTACGCTGATGTTGCCGATATCCTCGACCGCGCGGGCGACGGTCCGGCGCTTGTCGTCGTGCTCGACCATGTGACCGACGACGGCAACTTTGGCGCCATCGTGCGCTCCGCCGAGGTCGTGGGCGCGGCGGGCGTCATCATTGCCAACAAGCGCGCCGCCGGTGTGACCGTCGGCAGCTACAAGACTTCTGCCGGCGCCGTCATGCACCTGCCCATCGCGCAGGTTCCCAATATCGCCCGTGCGCTCGATGACCTCAAGGCCGCCGGCTTTTGGGCGGGCGGCGCCTCCGAGCACGCCGAAGGCAGTTGCTGGGACGCCCCCTTCGAGGGCCGCGTTGCGCTCGTCATGGGTTCCGAGGGCGACGGCATCTCGCGTCTTGTGCTCGAGAAATGCGACTTTTTGACTAAGCTTCCCCAGCGCGGCATGACCGAGAGCCTCAATGTTGCCCAGGCGACCACGGCGCTATGCTTTGAGTGGCTGCGTCGCAACGCCGGCGAGCTCATGGGGGAGGAGTAGCGCATGTCCAAGAAGAACCGCGCCAAGTCCAAGGCCAAGCGCTTTGGCGAGGGCTCGGCCAAGCCGATTGTTTCGGCCGCGACCTACGGCGTGGGCGGCAATGCGTTTGCGCAGGCTATTGCCGACCCGGTCTCGACAGTGCATTCCAATAAGCCCGAGCTGCTGGTGGTCGACGGCTACAACGTGATCCACTGCACGCCGCGCTACGAAAAGCTCGTGTACGACCATTCCGACGATCCGTATTCCAGCGACGTTCACGATATGGCGCGCACCGCCCTCATCAACGACGTTGCCGCGTTTGCCCAAGGCCGCTATGAGGCTGTGATCGTGTTTGACGGCGCGGGAAACATCTCCAGCGAGCGCCCCAACCTGCCTGCTCGCGGCGTGCGCATCGAGTTTTCGCCGACGGGCGTATCGGCCGATACCGTGGTACAGAAGCTCTGCATCGAGGCACGCGAGGAAGGCCGCGCGTGCTCCGTGGTGTCGAGTGACGGCACGATCCAGGCCGTCGTCATGGGCAAGGGCGTTACGCGCATCTCGAGCCGCATGCTGGTGGACGAGATCAAACAGATTGATAACGACGTTCTCGAGGCAGAGGAAGCCCCGCAGATCAAGATGACCCTGGGCAGTCGCCTAAGTCCCGATGCGCTGGCCAAGCTCAAGGCGTTGCGCGGGAGGTAGGTAGACCTTCAATGGGGGCTGCTTTCTCGATTGACCAACCAACTGGTTTGTAATCAGTGGGTTGCAGGCCGGCCTCGTCAGAACGAATAGTTTTTGGTTCTGACGAACAGATAAAACTATTCGTTCTGACGAAGGGTTTTGAGATGTGGTCGGTCAAAGGGTCTGTTGCGCCTCGTCCGCAATTCCTTTATTCTTAACTGGCTTCGCGCGAAAGCGCCAAGTGTGCCAGTGTGGCGCAACGGTAGCGCAACTGATTTGTAATCAGTGGGTTGCAGGTTCGATTCCTGTCACTGGCTCCATGAGTTTTCGCAGGTCGGGGGCCGTATGGCTCCCGATTTTGCATTTTCATGCAACAGCTCATGCAACAAACATGCAACAATTAAATCGGAATTGCATTTATGTGTATTTTGTGACCGATGTCCAATGTCCATAAATGCGTGCAACGAAGCAGGAAAAGCAAAGCTTACAGTTGCTCTGTCTCCATTAGAGTTTTGGGCTTTGTTTCTCCAACTGGGATAGGGTGGAAAGTGACCAAGGTGCCGAGAGCTCCGACGTTGCCTCTCGAAAGATTGCGCGCCGTGCGCGGCGCTCTTTCCTGTAGCCCATGGGTATTACTATAGTCTAGATTTAATTCGGCGCGAGAAGTCAAGGGCGACAAGGATTTCCCGTCGTTTGTGAGCAAGGTGATTGAAAGGACTCATGATGATTAATAGCGTAGAGGACCCAACGGTTGCCAATATTCTGTCGACCGATATGCTAAAAATCTATGACATTCCTCGTTACCAGCGCGAATACACTTGGAATCAGCGCGATTGGGCGAATCTCTATGACGATATCACCCAAAACGATGCCGGATACTTCCTGGGCTCGTTTATTGTCGTGAACGGGACTGTGAATTCCAAGATGGATACCATTCACTATGAAGTCATCGATGGCCAGCAACGCCTGACGACGCTCAGCCTTCTCCTTGCTGCCATCTACGCTCGCGTTATGGAGCATAAGGATTCTATCGACGATGACCTGATGCTGGACGATGTCCGCCCTCTGCGCAATCGCCTTATCCTGAAATCCGACAAGTCGAGGACGCGCGTTATTCCTCAGGTTCAGAATCATAACCTTGAGGATTACCGCTGGATCTTGAAGGAACATATCGGTTTAGACGTCGTTATGCAAAAGCCGAAGTTCCTCGGTCTGAGAAAGATGTCTAAGGCATTCAACTATTTTTACGATCGATTGGGCGAGGAAGTTGAAGACGGGAGCGGGATCGAATGTGTTCATGCCCTGCTTGATATCTGCAAGCTGGTGTGCTCCGCAGTCGTGGTCCAGATTACCGTCGATAGCCATGCGGACGCCTATACCCTGTTCGCGTCCCTTAACAACCGCGGTGTCCCCTTGAGCGCCGTTGACCTCATCAAAAACATGCTTCTCGGCAAGGTTGCCGGGGTGGATGACGGACGGCTCGACTATTACTTTGAACGCTGGCAGGAAGTGCTCCGCAATCTCGGCGATGACTACAAGACGCAGGAGCGCTTCTTCCGCCAGAACTACGATGCCTTCCGCCGGGAGGTAAATAAGCCATTTATCGGCGAATCAGGTTCCCAACTCCCCCTCGGTTCCGTTGCCACGCGTTCCAACCTTCTGAAAATCTACGAGAAGCGGATGGAAGCCGATGACGGCGCCCTTAAGGTGTTGGACGAGCTGACCGAGAATTCCGCACTCTACTCGAAGATCATTGGGCTCGATCAAGAGAGCCCGGATTCCGAGCTTTCGCATCAGCTTTTGGAGCTTTCGAGAGCGCAGGGCGTCGCATCTTACCTGATGCTGCTGTTCCTTTTCAAGAAGCAGGACCAGTTGGAGCTAAAAGATGAAACCCTCGCGCTTCTTGTTAAGCTCCTTGTCTGCTTCTTTGTCCGACGCAACCTTACCGATACGCCTCCCACGCGTGACCTGGAGAGGCTCTTCATCAGTATTTGCGAGAGCCTCGAAAGCGAGGGTCTCAAGGGCATTGCGGCCGCGGAATACATCAAGAAGCGCCTCGTCGACGTGTCTGCCAGTGACGCTTCCTTCAAAGAACGTCTTGAAGGGCCGATTTACGATGTCAATCCCGATATGACGCGCTACATCCTGACCGTTATTGCATCACCGAGCGTTACGAAGGAGATGAAGCCACTTTGGGATCGATATGACTCCGGAAACTACGTTTGGACAATCGAGCACATCTTTCCCCAAGGTAAGAACATTCCCGACGAATGGGTGAAGATGGTTGCGGACGGCGACGTTTCCAGGGCGATTGAGGTGCAGGAGAAGCAGGTTCATACGCTTGGAAATCTGACTATCACCGGATATAACTCAAAGCTGAGCAACATGCCCTTTGTGACCAAGCGAGACCGCAAGGATGCGAACGGGGCGAACGTCGGATACCGCAACGGGCTGAACCTGAACGACGAGTTGGTAAACACGGATACCTGGACCAGCGAGCAGATTCAGGAGCGCACAGACAAGCTCGTTGGACTCACTTTGAAAGCTTTTGACTTTGACGAGATTGAGTTCTAGTGACCGCCAGCCAATATCTTGGGGACATTCGGCCCAAACGATTCAATCTCAATCTGTAACATCTAGACCGGTATTTCTCTTCAAGCTGTTACAGATTGAGATGTTAAGACGGGTTGGCGGGTAATATTTCGATCTGTAACACGAAGAGGCTGAAAACCTTTCTTACTGTTACAGAATGAGACGGAAGTCGGGGCTACTGCGTAGTATCTCAATCTGTAACAGATAGGGGAGAAAATGTTCTCTAAATGTTACAGGTCGAGACAAAGGCCGGACCGGTCCCAGTCATCCTGGCTGAGCGAGGATTTCCGGACAAACGAGGGTGGAGAATCTCCCGCCTGGAGATTATCCACGCTCGATTTTGCCTGGGAAGAGCAATTTTCTGTCTGGGAAGCCCAACCACGACCTATATATAGGTGCAAATGAGTCGTTATCGAAGTAATATTCTGCAGGCTCACTCCACTACGCCAAAGTGTTCCCTCGGGAAATGTCACCGCAATATGCAAATTCACCGTCCTTCATATCCAAACTCAGCAAAACCGCAGGTCAAAGGCATATAGATACGCCCGGCACCGTGTATCTATAGGTTTTCGTTGACAGCCCCCAAGGTGGCATCGTATTATCTTCTTCGTTCGCGGGGGCGGCGGTCCAAAAGACCAAAGGACCTGCGGATACTTGAACGATTGGGAGTTTGCCCGAGTGGTTAATGGGGACGGGCTGTAAACCCGTTGGCTCTGCCTACATAGGTTCGAATCCTATAGCTCCCACCCGTCAAGTGCCTGTATAGCTCAGTCGGTAGAGCACTTCGTTGGTAACGAAGAGGTCACCAGTTCAAGTCTGGTTGCAGGCTCCATCCGGCGGTGTAGCTCAGTTGGTTAGAGCACACGGTTCATACCCGTGGCGTCACTGGTTCGAATCCAGTCACCGCTACCATAGGTAACACGGTGGCTTCTCAATAGTATGTTGAGAAGCCACTATGGTATAAAGGCAAAGTCCCGTCCGGGGACGACCTGTTAAGAGGAGGGCTTTATGGCCAAAGAGAAGTTTGAGCGCACTAAGCCGCATGTTAACATCGGCACCATTGGTCACGTCGACCACGGCAAGACCACGCTGACCGCTGCCATCACCAAGGTTCTCTCCGAGACCGAGGGCTGCAAGGCTGACTTCACTGCGTTCGAGAACATCGACAAGGCTCCCGAGGAGCGCGAGCGCGGCATTACGATCTCCGTCTCCCACGTCGAGTACGAGACTGCTGCCCGTCACTACGCTCACGTTGACTGCCCGGGCCACGCTGACTACGTCAAGAACATGATCTCCGGTGCTGCTCAGATGGACGGCGCTATCCTGGTCATCGCCGCTACCGACGGCCCCATGGCTCAGACCCGCGAGCACATCCTGCTCGCCCGTCAGGTCGGCGTTCCCTACATCGTCGTCTTCCTGAACAAGTGCGACATGGTTGACGATGACGAGCTCATCGACCTCGTCGAGATGGAGACCCGTGAGCTCCTCTCCGAGTACGATTTCCCCGGCGACGACATCCCCGTCATCCGTGGTTCCGCTCTGGGCGCTCTCGAGGGCGACGCCAAGTGGATGGACGCCATCCGCGAGCTCATGAAGGCTGTCGACGAGTACATCCCGACGCCTGCTCGTAACAACGACCTCCCGTTCCTGATGGCCGTTGAGGACGTTATGACCATCTCCGGCCGTGGTACCGTTGCTACCGGCCGTGTCGAGCGCGGTGAGCTCAAGCTCAACGAGCCCGTCGAGATCGTCGGCATCAAGGATACCCAGAACACCGTCGTTACCGGTATCGAGATGTTCCGTAAGTCCATGGACTTCTGCGAGGCTGGCGACAACGTCGGTCTGCTGCTCCGCGGCATCAAGCGCGAGGACATCGAGCGCGGCCAGGTTCTCTGCAAGCCCGGTTCGGTTACCCCGCACACCAAGTTCACCGGCGAGATCTACGTTCTGACCAAGGAGGAGGGCGGCCGTCACACCCCGTTCTTCGATGGTTATCGTCCTCAGTTCTACTTCCGTACCACCGACGTTACCGGTACGGTCAAGCTCCCCGAGGGCACCGAGATGGCTATGCCTGGTGACCACATCACCATCGAGGGCGACCTCATCCACCCGATCGCCATGGAGGAGGGCCTGCGCTTCGCTATCCGCGAGGGTGGCCACACCGTTGGTTCGGGCATCGTCTCCACGATCATTGAGTAAATTAGCTCTTTGATATAGCTGACTTAGAGAACCCGGCACTTATATGGGTGCCGGGTTCTTTTCTGCAATGGATATTGAGCCGTTGCTGGTGTCGAGAGGATCGATTATGGTCCTGGGTGCACCGTCGATTAGATCTCGTTGGCTCCATTGATGTGTTCCAAATATGAATGGGTTCACCGAGAACCAATTGATTCGAGGTTTTCGTTGACAGCACTTACGTAGAGCTGATAAAGTATCAACTCGTGCCCGTACGGGGCGGAAATGAAAGGTTCAGGATACATGCGTACTCTAGTTACTCTTGCGTGCACTGAGTGCAAGCGCCGCAACTATACGACCACCAAGAACAAGTCGACCATGCCTGATCGTATGGAGATCAAGAAGTATTGCCCCTGGTGCCGTCACCACACGCTGCACAAAGAGACTCGCTAGTCTCTAGTCACATACGCCAGTAGTTCAATTGGTAGAGCATCGGTCTCCAAAACCGAGTGTTGAGGGTTCGAGTCCTTCCTGGCGTGCCAGTCATTATTCCGTAAGCTCCCAATTGGGGGCTTACGGTTTACTCATGTATAAGCGCATTGCGCGGAGGTAACCCAAATGGCCAACAAGAAGAACAAGAAGAAGGCTCAGCAGCAGGCGCCTGCCAACAACGCTGCCGCCAACTCCAAGGTTGAGGCCAAGAAGGCCGTTGCCAAGAAGAACGAGAAGGCTGCGAAGTCCAAGAAGAACGAGAAGCCTGGTTTCTTCGCCCGCACCAAGAAGTATTTCGCTTCGGTCAAGTCCGAGATGAAGCGTGTCACGTGGCCCGATAAGAAGGAGCTCGTGAACTACTCGGTCGTCGTTTGCGCTTCTCTGATCGTCGTCGGCGTCGTCATCGCTCTGCTCGATGCTGGCTTTGGCGAGGCTCTTGCTCTGTTCTCCGGATTGAGGGGCTAAACCATGTCTAAGCGTTGGTACGTCGTTCACACTTACTCTGGATACGAGAACCGTGTTAAGTCCGATCTCGAGCATCGTATCGAGACCATGGGCATGCAGGACCGTATCTTTGATATCGAGATTCCTATGGAGCGCGTCACCGAGATCAAAGAGGGTGGCAAGCGCGAGACCAAGGATTCTAAGATCTTCCCGGGTTATGTCCTGGTTCGCATGGAGATGGATGACGATGCATGGACGTGTGTTCGCAACACGCCCGGTGTCACCGGTTTCCTGGGCGGCAACGGTAAGCCCGCTCCGCTTTCCCGCGACGAGTACAATAAGATGACTCGTCGTGCCGGTAAGGGCGATTCGCCCAAGCGTACGTCGGTCGATATTGAGGTCGGTACGTCCGTCCGCGTCACCGATGGTCCGCTTACCGACTTTGATGGCAAGGTCTCCGAGGTCAACACCGAGGCAGGCAAGCTCAAGGTCACCCTGATGATCTTTGGCCGCGAGACGCCGGTTGAGCTCGACTTTAACCAGGTCGCTGTCATCGCTTAAATTTTTCGTCCGTTCGCGCGAGCGTGCTTCTTCTGTGACTGCTCATCTCAGGAGTGCTTCTAACACGTGCGTGCTTACGATATAGCAAGTACTTCACACTCGTGATTCGAAAGGAATGACCATGGCTGAGAAGAAGGTTGCCAACGTCATTAAGCTCCAGATTCCTGCTGGTGCAGCTAACCCCGCTCCTCCCGTCGGCCCCGCCCTGGGCGCTGCTGGCGTGAACATCATGCAGTTCTGCCAGGCCTTTAACGCCGAGACGCAGGACAAGAAGGGCGACATCATCCCCGTTGAGATCACTGTCTACGAGGATAAGTCCTTCTCCTTCATCACCAAGACCCCGCCGGCGGCTCACCTCATCAAGAAGGAGCTGAACCTCAAGTCTGGTTCCGCTAAGCCCCAGGCCGACAAGGTTGGTCAGCTCTCCCAGGAGCAGCTCACCAAGATTGCCGAGATCAAGATGCCGGACCTCAATGCCAATGACATTGACGCCGCCAAGAAGATCATCGCCGGTACCGCCCGTTCCATGGGCGTCACCATCGCTGAGTAGCGATTTCTTTAGGTAACGACGGGTGCTCCGACCGGGGCGCCCGTTAAATGTGTGCAATAGGGCACACGATACGATGTGGGAGGGCTCGCGCCCGTTTAACCACAGGAGGTAATGCACATGGCTAAGCATGGTAAGAGCTATAACGCCGCTGCCGAGAAGATCGACCGCGCCACGCTCTACACCCCCCTTCAGGCTGCCAAGCTCATCAAGGAGCTCGACACCGCCAAGTTCGACGAGACCGTCGAGGCCCACTTCCGTCTGGGCGTCGATACTCGTAAGGCCGACCAGAACATCCGCGGTTCCATCTCCCTGCCCCACGGTACCGGCAAGACCATTCGTGTTGCCGTCTTCGCCGAGGGCGAGAAGGCCCGCGAGGCCGAGGCTGCCGGCGCCGACATCATCGGTTCCGACGAGCTCGTCGCCCAGATCCAGAAGGGCGAGATCAACTTCGACGCCGCTATCGCTACGCCGAACATGATGGCCAAGGTTGGCCGCATTGGTAAGATCCTTGGTCCCCGTGGCCTCATGCCGAACCCCAAGCTCGGCACCGTGACCATGGACGTCGCCAAGATGGTCTCCGAGCTCAAGGCCGGCCGCGTTGAGTACCGCGCCGACCGTTACGGCATCTGCCACGTGCCCCTGGGCAAGAAGTCCTTCTCTGAGCAGCAGCTCGTCGAGAACTACGCTGCCCTGTACACCGAGATCCTGCGTGTCAAGCCCTCTTCTGCTAAGGGCAAGTACGTCAAGTCCATCTCCGTGTCTTCCACCATGGGCCCTGGCGTCAAGGTCGATCCCGCTGTTCAGCGTGACTTCCTGGCTGAGTAACTGCTAGTTACTGCCTGAGTAAAGCAAGCATTGCTAAAGAAACCCGGTTCTGCCTCGTGCAGGATCGGGTTTCTTGCTATCTCGGGCCAAAACCACCACAAAGGGGACAGGCACCTTTGTGGTGGTTTTGGCACTTTGGCGTCAATGTTATGGCATCGCAGCGAGCCGGTTCCAAGTGCCCCAGGTCGCCCCGAAAGAGGAGCGACGCGTACTTTGGTACGCGAGCGACGGTCTGAGGGGCGAGATGGGGTGCTTGGGGCCGGCGCAGCGTCAAGCCTTAAAGGTGGTTACCAGGGCGTTCTGGCGGTAGAGGACTCGATGGCCTCGTGGCGCTTGAGCTCGCGGTGCATGGTTTGCGAATTGAGCCAGGCTGCCTGCCAGCCACGGATGGGGTAGTGCGTTTCGTCAAGTTCAAACTGCGTATAGCCGCAGGCGTTGATGATTGTTGCTCCGCATGCGTGCTGACGTTCGCGTTGAAAGTCGCGACCATAACATTGGTGCACATGCCCGTGCCCCATGTAGTCGGCCCCCCAG
>CABURG010000013.1 GCA_902493835.1 uncultured Collinsella sp.
CAACGAGTTCGTGCACGCCACACCGGCCTACGTCAACGAGAACACCCTGGCCGTCGTCGTGTCCATGCGCGGCACCAAGGAGACCATCGTTGCCGCCCAGGTCGCCAAGGACCACGGCGCCAGCACCATCGCCATCTATGTCGACGAGTCCGGCCTCACCGAGGTCTGCGACTACAAGATCCAGTATGACAGCCTGGCCGTCGACGAGTCCTGCATGGGCCGTACCAACTCCGCCGTCGTGACCATGATCGCCATGGAGCTCACGCAGCAGACCGAGGGCTATGCCGAGTACGAGACCGCTATGGCCGCTTTCGACCTGGTCGACCCCATCTATCGCAAGGCCGTCGAGTACACCCGTCCGCTCGCTGCCAAGTGGGCCGAGCAGAACGCCGACAAGCCCTGCATTAATGTCATGGCTCAGGGTCCGCTTTTTGGTGCCGCTTACGTCTTTAGCATCTGCAACGTGCAGGAGATGCTGCAGATCGACTCCTGCACCATCAACACCTGCGACTTCTTCCACGGCCCCTTCGAGATCCTGGACAAGCGCACCTCGCTGTTCCAGCTCATCAGCGTCGGCCGCAGCCGCTGCAACGACGAGCGCGGCATCCGCTTCGTCAACCAGTACGGTGGCGAGCGCGTCTATCAGCTCGACGCCAAGGAGCTCGGCCTCAACGACATCAAGGACAGCGTGAGCGAGTACTTCAACCACCTGATCTTTGCCCCGATCCTCAACAACGTGTACATGCGCGCGCTCTCTGCCGTCACCCACAAGGACTACATGACGCGACGCTACATGTGGAAGCTGGACTACTAGGGGATATTGGTTCCGCCGTTCTACCGAACGGCGGACCGGCCGACGCTGCGCACCCGGCATTTGGCCAATCTGCCGTTCAATTTCAAAGGCGCGACCAGAAGGTCAGCGCCTTTTCATTTCACGGCGCCTTGGCTCAAATGACGGGCGCTCGCTGACATTGCCAAAACGTCGGCGTTGCCGTGATTGGCACTTGGGGACGTTCCTTTTGTGCCGGCACTTGGGGACACTCCTGGGAATCATTTCCTCGTTCGCCGATTTGTGTCTTGAAAAATGTATATAACGACTATAACGTAGTGTGAAACATATTGGAAACAATACCGAGGAGGCTGCGTTGAAGAAAAGCAATCTGGGCTATGTGCTGGTGCTGATCGCCGCGCTTATGTGGGGCAGCATCGGAATCTTTGTAAACGGCATCTCGGCCATGGGCGTCTCGTCCCAGAGCATGGCTGCCTTTCGCTTGTTGGTCGGAGCGCTTATCTTGGCGCCGGTCCTGATGTTTATGGGCTGCCGTCCGGGTGAGGGGTCTACCGTGGCTCAGGGTCCGCTGGCCCTGTTCAAGGCAAGCCCTAAAGAGCTTGTTCCCTGCGCGCTTGTCGGTATCGTCGGTTTGGCCGCCGCCAACACCTGCTATTACGAGTGCATGGGCGAGGTGGGCATGTCCACGGCCTCGGTGCTGCTCTACACCTCGCCGGTGTTTGGCGTCATGCTCGGTCGCGTGCTTTATCGCGAGGACGTGACCCCCAACAAGCTCGTTGCCATTGTCTTCAACATCGTTGGCTGCGTGCTTGCAGTGACCAATGGCGACCTTTCCGGTTTTCATTTTTCGGTTTGGGGCGTCACGTCGGGCGTGATTGCAGGCCTTTGCGGTGCGTCGCTCGCGGTGTTTAGCCGGATAGCAACTAAGACGGTCCACCCGCTGGCTGTCACGTTTTGGGGCTTTGTTTTTGGCGGTGCGGTTATGGCAGCTATCGCGGCCCCGTGGCCGGATGTCGCCGCGGCAATGTCGCCACAGCTGCTGCTGCTGTTCCTTGGCTTTGGACTCATCCCCACAGCCGTGGCTTACATCTTATATATGCAGGGTCTGTCCATGGGGCTCGAGACATCGAAAGTTCCCGTCGTAATGTCTTTCGAGACGGTCGTCACCGTACTGGTGGGCATTGGTGTCTATGCCGAGCCCGCCGGCGCGATCAAGGTTCTGGGCATTGTGCTGGTGCTCGCGTCCATCCTGATCATGAATACCGACTTCTCCAAGCTGCGCAACAGCGTGTTTGTCGGTCATGTCGTTGAGAGCATGACCTTTAAGCCCAACGCATGGTGGACGGAGAAATCGCAGGACATGGATCTGTTTAAGGAACGCACTGGCATCGCGCTGGAGCCCACCGTGCAGGAAAGCCCCTGGTACTTCGTGCGATAGGGGATTGGCGAGGCGTCTGATCGGGCGTCGCCAAGACAGCGCCGACCTACCCTGCACCAACGTTTCGATTGCGTTAAACCCGTCAACGGTCGATTTTCACCCGCGAACGGTCTTTATACTAATTAGCAATATAAGCAACGTATAAGACGTTATAATGACCATAACGAAAAGGAGGAGGCAAGATGAATCAGATCATTCTCGCATCTCATGGCGGCCTGGCCGCAGGCGCCAAAGACACGCTCGAGATGGTTCTCGGCGACGTGTCGAACGTCCACGTCGTGTCGCTTGCTCGTGACGACAAGGAGCCCATCACCAATAAGGTGGACGCCATGATCGCCACGTTCAACGCGGACGACACCGTCTATGTGCTGACCGATATGCTCGGCAGCTCGGTCAACAACAACATGGTCGAGCTTTCCAAGAACGGCACGAAGTTCACGGTTGTCAGCGGTTTCAACATCCCGCTGGCGCTCACGCTCGCTATGAGCCCCGTCCCCGTCAAGGGCGCCGAGCTCGCGGCCCTCATCAACGAGGCCCGCACCGGTCTGACCAACCCCAACGCACCGGTCGAGGCCGCCGCGGCTCCCGCCAAGAAGGCCAAGGCGTCCCGTCACAGCTCCGGTCCCGCCAAGATCGTCCTCGCACGTCTTGACTACCGTCTGCTGCACGGCCAGGTCGTCTTTACCTGGACCACCAAGGTTCAGGCCGAGCGCATCATCGTCGTCGACAACGCTGCCGCCAACGATGACATCAAGAAGGGCGCTCTTAAGCTGGCCAAGCCCCAGGGCGTGCGCCTGAACGTCTTCACCGTCGAGCGTGCCCTCGCCAAGATGGATAAGCTCAACACCCTCGGCGAGCGCGTCATGTTCGTCTTTGGCAACACTGCCGAGATGCTGCAGTTCTGCCAGGGCTACAAGCTCGACGCCATCAACCTGGGCGCCACCGCCAACCACGACGGTGCCGATCAGGTCGGCGGTAAGGACAGCTCCGTCTTCCTCGACGCCACCCAGAAGGCCGACGTCAACCAGCTGCTCGACATGGGCATTAAGCTCTACGTCCAGCAGACCCCTACGTATCAGAGCGTCGACATCGACGCCAAGCTGTAATCAACCAGGCTTTTGCCTGACTGAAAGGAGAAGGGTATGAATACGTTCATCAGTGCGGTGCTCGTCGGCCTCGTCGGCGTGTTCTGCATGTGGGACTCCCGCCTGCTCGGTCGTCTTAACTTCGAGCAGCCCCTCGTTGGCGCTACGCTCGTCGGTCTGCTGCTGGGCGATGTGCCCACCGGCCTTGCCGTCGGTGCCGCCGTCGAGCTCGTGTCCATGGGCCTGGTGCAGGTCGGCGCCGCCGTTCCGCCCGATATGGTCCTGGGCGGCATCGTGGCCGCTGCCTTTGCGTGCCTGACCGATGCTTCCGCCGAGACCGCCATGACGATCGCCATCCCGGTCGCCGTCCTGGGTCAGCTCCTCGGCATCGTGTTCCGTTCCATCATCGCCGCCCTCACCCATGTGGCAGATAGCGCGATCGATAACGGTAACTTCAAGACCGCCTACCGTATGCACATCTGCGCCGGCTCCGGTCTGTACGCCGTCATGTACTTCCTGCCGATCTTCCTCGCCGTCTTTGTTGGCACCGACCTGGTTCAGGCCATCGTCAACATGGTTCCCGAGTGGCTGTCCACTGGTCTTAACGTTTCGACCAAGATCATGACCGCCTACGGCTTGGCCCTGCTGCTCACCATGATGATCAAGAAGGGTATGACTCCGTTCCTGTTCATCGGTTTCCTGCTCGCCGCTTACCTCAACCTGTCCGTCATCGCGGTCGCTCTGATCGGTGTGTGCCTGGCTGTCGTCTTCATGGGCTTCAAGTTCAACGGTTCCCATGCAGCTGCCGGTGTCGATTCCGACTACGATCCGCTCGAAGACGACGAAGACTAAGGAGGAACACACTATGGCAACCGCAACCAAGGACGTGTCCCTGAACAAGAAGGTCAGCCAGTTCTTCTGGCGCTCCTGGGCCATCCAGGCCTCTTGGAACTACGAGCGTCAGATGAACATGGGCTTCCTCTACGGCATGGTTCCCACGCTCGATCGCCTCTATCCGGACGAGTCCGACCCCAAGCAGCTCGCTGCTAAGAAAGAGGCTTACCACCGTCACATGGCGTTCTACAACTGCACCCCGCAGACGAGCGCTTTCATCCTGGGCCTCGCCGCCTCCATGGAGGAGGAGTACGCCAAGGATCCCGAGAACTTCGATCCCGATTCGATCAACGCGGTCAAGACCTCCCTCATGGGTCCGCTTTCCGGCATCGGTGACTCCTTCTTCCAGGGCACCATCCGCGTTATCGCCTTTGGCCTGGGCGTTCAGCTGGCTCAGCAGGGCTCCATCATGGGCCCGATCCTGGCCATGCTCATCTCCATCGTCCCCTCTGTGCTGATCACTTGGTTCGCAGCCAAGATGGGCTATCAGGGCGGCCACGAGTACCTGAGCAAGCTTCAGGGCGGCGACCTCATGGAGAAGCTCATGTATGTCTGCGGCATCGTGGGCCTTATGTCCGTGGGCGGCATGATCGCTACGCTGATCGGCGCCACCACCCCGCTGCAGTTCGCTGAGGGTACTGTCGTGATCCAGGACATCCTGGACGGCATGATGCCCCAGATGATCTCCCTTGGCCTCACTGGCCTTATGTACTGGCTCATCAAGAAGAACGTCAACACCGGTTGGCTTCTCGTGATCGCCATCGTGGGCGGCATCGCCCTCTCCGCGGCCGGCATCCTGGCCTAGTCGCGACTAAGCGCCTAACCGCTTTCCCCCGGGGGCCTGCCTGGCATCCCATACCCCAGGCAGGCTTCCATCCCTAAATGTGTCAAAGGGCAGTCCCTTTGTCACATCCTCAACGGGCCGGCGACTCGGTCCAAACCACGGTAACCCTGCGAGCGCCCGGCAATGTGGCGCCGCAAAAATCGAAAGGAATGTGTCAGATGTACGAGATCGACCTTAACCTCCCTAAGCAGATCGTCGCTGACGTCCTGTCCAACCACGAGATCCACAGCGTCGCCTTCGTCGGCTGCGGCGCTTCCATGTCCGACCTTTACCCTGCCAAGTACTTCCTGGCCAACAACACGGACAAGCTGAACGTTCAGATCTTCACCGCTAACGAGTTCAACTACGACACGCCTTCCTGGGTCAACGAGCACACCTTCGTGATCACCTGCTCCCTCGGTGGCTCCACGCCCGAGACCGTCGAGGCCAACAAGACCGCCAAGAAGCACAACTGCCCGGTCGTCTCCCTCACCAACAAGGCTGGCTCCGCTCTGACCGTCGACGCCGACCACGTCATCGTTCACGGCTTCCACGCCAACTACGCTGCCAAGTGCGAGAAGCCCGGCTATGCTATCGCTCTTGCTCTCGAGATCCTTCAGCAGACCGAGGGCTATGACCACTACGAGGACATGATCACCGGCCTCACCAACATCTTCGATCTCTGCGAGAACGCCGCTCAGCACTGCAAGAAGCTCGCCAAGAAGTTCGCCGAGGACTTCAAGGACGACAAGATGATCTACTTCATGGCTTCCGGTGCCTCCGAGAAGATGGCTTATTCTCACGCCGCCTTCCTGTTCACCGAGATGCAGTGGATCGACGCCGCCGCCTACAACACCGGCGAGTACTTCCACGGCCCGTTCGAGGTTTCCACCGAGGGTAAGCCCTACGTCTTCTTCATGTCCGATGGCGCCACCCGTCCGATGGACGCCCGCGCCCTCACCTTCCTTGAGCGCATGGGCGCCAAGGTCGCTCTGATCGACTCCAAGGACTACGGCCTGGCTGACGCCGTGCCCGCGAGCGTCATCACCTACTTCAACCCGCTGCTGCACCTCGCCGTTATGCGTGAGTACGGCAACCAGATCGCCGAGGCCCGTCAGCACCCGCTGACCATGCGTCGCTACATGTGGAAGCTTTCCTACTAATCACAAGTAAGTAGACCTTACGGGTTGATTGAGAGGGGATGGGGTTTGCGCCCCGTCCCCTTTTTTGCTCTGGGGAGGGCGTGTTCGTCGCCCCATAAAACCCCAGATAAAGCCTACCAAAATAAACCTGTCCCTTTTTGGCAGGTGGGAGGAGATGCGTATGATCAAGGCAGTGCTGTTTGATATGGACGGCGTGCTGGTCGATACCGAGTGGTTCTACAACCGTCGCCGCGTGGCGTTTATGGAAGAGAAGGGGTTCCACTTTGACGAGATTCCCGATCTTTCGGGGTCTAACGAGCCCGCCATTTGGGAGGCGCTGGTGCCCGACGATGTTGAGCTGCGCGAGCGCTTGCGCGTGGAGTACAAGCAGGTCTACAGCCCGGACCACCCCGTTCCGTATGCCGAGCTGCTCAACGAGCAGACGGAGCCGGTGATGCGTGAGCTGCACGAGCGCGGCGTGAAGTGCGCCATCGCGAGCTCGTCCTATCGCGAGTTGATTGATGAGCTGGTGGGGATCGCCGGCATCGCCGACGTGCTGGACTACACCATCAGCGGTCACGAGTGCAGCGCGTTTAAGCCCGACCCCGAGATCTACCTGCGTGCCATGGAGCCGCTGGGGGTGGAGCCTGCCGAGTGCCTGGTTATCGAGGACTCGCCTTTGGGTATCGAGGCCGGCAAGCGCTCCGGCGCCCGCGTCCTGGCGCTGCGCCCGCACGAGGGCGTCAACCTCGATCAATCGCGAGCCGATGTCGTTATCGATAATCTGACCGACATTTTGGCCGCTTTGTAGTGTCAATCCGCCGCGAGAAGCACGGGTTCAAACGTTTTTTGTGGTGGACTGGCTCAATTTGGTTTTGATTTTGATCCGTTTGGCTTCGATTCGGGCTAAGTGAGTAGACTTTTTGGCGCAGGCCGAGCACAAAGTGCATCTGCTCTAGTAAAACCGCAGGTCACAGGGGTGGCGGTTTTGGGTGTGCTCGGCAGATCGTAAAAAGTCTACTCACTTGTAATTTGGGCCTTTGGTCGTGGGGGTTGTTGGTCCCGCTTTGGTTGTCGAGGGAGGGCGAATTGAAGCGCCCTCGCACGCTCCGTGCTACAATCGCCGACATGCCTCACAACTAGATTTGCCTTCGAAAGGAGCCCGCGTGGCGAACGCCATCGATCAGCTCACGGACCGCGTGCTCATGCTCGGCCGCCTCACCATCGTCCGCCGCGCCATTACCGCTGTGGCGGTCACCATATCCGCCATTCTTCAAACGTTTCTGATCCAGGCGTTCATTCAGCCCGCCGACTTGCTTCCGAGCGGCCTTACCGGCGTCGCGGTCCTGCTCGATCGCGTTACCTCGCTGGGCGGCGTTCATATCGACATCTCGCTCGGTATGCTCGCGCTCAACATTCCCGTGGCGCTCCTATGCTGGAGCGGCATTAGCAAGCGCTTCGTCATCTTCTCGATGATGCAGGTCGTGCTCTCGTCGCTGTTCCTCAACGTCTTTCACTTCGCTCCATTTTTGGGCGACAAGATCATGCTCATCATTTTTGGCGGCGTGGTCTCGGGTCTGGGCGCTGCCATCGCACTTAAATCCGGCGCATCCACCGGCGGCACCGACTTTATCGCGCTGTGGGTTTCCAACCACACGGGCAAGACCATCTGGGGCGTCATCTTTGGTTTCAACTGCTTTATCCTGGCGATCTTTGGCTTTATGTTTGGCTGGGACAAGGCGGCGTATTCCATCGTGTTCCAGTTTATTTCGACCAAGACCATCGACAGTTTCTATCGTCGCTACGATCGCGTGACGCTGCAGATCACGACGCGTAAGGCAGACGAGGTCATGACTGCCTACGTAAACCATTTTCAGCACGGCATTAGCTGCGCCGAGGTCGTCGGCGGATATAGCCGCGAAAAGATGTACCTGCTGAACACCGTTGTCTCGACCTACGAGAGTCAGGACATTATCAAGCTGGTGTGCGACGTTGATCCCGGCGCCGTGATCAATGTGTTCCACACGCTCAACTTTGTGGGCGGCTGGTGGGGTGGTCATGTCGACGAGCCCATGCCCACGGCCGTTCCCGATCCCGACAAGCCCGCACGCATGGCCAGCAGGCAGGCGCGCCTCAGCGAACAGGACAGCCTGCAGCAGGACGACGGCAAGTAGGGTATTGGCATTTTGCCGGTCCTGCGCAACCCATCCGAACGAGCCCCCCGAAAGCCCCGTTGCTTTCGAGAGGCTCTCGTTTGCCCAGATAAAACCTACCAAAATGAAGCTGTCGCTTTTTGGTAGGGAGGGTGTATCGTTTTATCATTATGAGGTAATATGAAACTAGACGTTATATACGTATTAGTTATTTCGATATTTCGATAAGAGTGATTAGATATGCCTGCGCCCAAAAATGCACCGCTTTACCAGCAGATTTACGACGAAATCAAGGATGCGATCGAGAAAGGTGTTTATGCACCCAAGGAGCGTATTCCGTCCGAGCTTGAGCTAGCCGAGCAGTACGACGTGAGCCGCATTACGGTGCGCCGCGCCGTCGAGGAGCTGTGCTCCGATGGCTACCTGGTTAAGCAGCAGGGCCGTGGCACCTTTGTCTCCACGCCGCACATCAACCGCCAGTTCCACGCTTCGACGCTGCAGACGTTTACCGCGCTGTGTGCCGATAATGACATGAAGGCGGGCGCGTATGTGGTCGATCGCCAGATTGTGCCGGCACGTCAAAACGAGATGGAGTTCTTTGGCCTGCAGAAGGACGCGCTGCTGCTGCACATCAAGCGCGTGCGTACGGCCGACGGCGAGCCCATTTTTGAGGAGAACATCTTTGTGCCGTTTGACGCCTACCGTGAGCTGTTGACGGCCGATCTTGAGGACAAGTCGATTTTTTCCGAGGTCGAGCGTGTTGGCGGAACGCCGATTGTCTCGGTTGGCTACCGCACGGTCGAGGCCGTTCGTGCCAATACCGAGCAGGCGGCCGAGCTGGGCATCGCTCCGCACGATCCACTGCTCAACCTGCGTGCCGGCTTTATCGGCCCCAATGGCGAGCCGGTCCTGATGGGTAAGCAGTACTACGTGGGATCGCGCTACGTTATGGTTATGTAAGTTACGCGGTTTTACCAAACCGCGTAACGGCTCGACGCTGCAAACGCCCCTAAGCGGCAATCTGACGTTCAATCGTCGGTCGCGTACCGAAGTACGCTTCCCTCCTCTTTCACGTCACCTTGCTCGCTTAGGGGCGTTTTCGCTGACTTATGCTCAACCAGCGACGTTTCCGCGCTTGTCAAGAGACTAGTCATTGGGGACGTTCTTAAACGACTGGTCATTCAAGAACGTCCCCAATGACTACCCACAGAATGAGCGTGGCTGATAGCCGTGCGGCACCGGTCCGCGTGGCGGCGTATAATCGGCGGCAGATGACTTGAACGTTAGGAAACCATGACCGATAGCATGCAGCAGATGGCGCTCGACACGCTCGGCGTCTATTTTGGCTACACCTCGTTTCGCCCGGGACAGGACCGCATGGTCGATGCGATCCTTGCCGGTCGTGATGCGCTGGGTGTTATGCCCACGGGCGCCGGCAAGTCCATTTGCTACCAGGTGCCCGCGCTCATGCTGCCCGGCATCACCTTTGTGGTGAGTCCGCTGCTGTCGCTTATGGAGGACCAGACCCGTGCGTTGCTCGCGGCGGGTGCGCGACCCAGCTATCTCAACTCCAGCCTTACTCCGGCCCAGCAAAACACCGTGCTCAAGCGGGCGCGCGAGGGCCGCTACCAGCTTATGTACGTGGCGCCCGAGCGCTTGCTCGAGCCGCGTTTTTTGGCCTTTGCGCAGGAGGCTGCGGGTTCCGCCGGCATTGGCGTGCCGCTCGTGGCCATTGACGAGGCCCACTGCGTAAGCCAATGGGGTCAGGATTTCCGCCCCGCCTACCTGCAGATTCGCGAGTTCATCGATTCCCTGCCGCAGCGCCCCATCGTGGCGGCCTTTACCGCTACGGCGACCGAGCGTGTGCGTGCGGACATTCAGCAGATGCTTGGCCTGCAAAACCCCGCGACGGTAGTGACGGGCTTCGATCGCAAGAATCTCTACTTTGGTTGCGAGGAGATGGGCGACAAGGCCAAGACTGCCTGGGTGCGCGACTACGTGATCGCGCATTCGAGCGAGAGCGGCATCGTGTATTGTTCGACACGCAAGACAGTTGATGCGCTGGCGGGCGAGCTTGCCGAGGCGCTGGGCCCTAGCGGCATTCGCGTTGGCCGCTACCATGCCGGCATGGGCAACGACGCCCGTCGCCAAAGCCAGCGCGCCTTTATCGACGACGATATCCAGGTGATGGTTGCCACCAACGCCTTTGGCATGGGCATCGACAAGCCCAACGTGCGCTACGTGATCCACAACAACGTGCCCGAGAGCATCGAGGCCTACTACCAGGAGGCGGGCCGCGCCGGCCGCGATGGCGACCCGGCAAGCTGTCACTTGCTGTGGAACGGCAACGATTTTCGCATGCGCCGCTTCCTGATCGATCGCGGCGATGCGGCCGATGAGGCGCTCGACGACGAGCAACGCGCGTGGGCGCTCCAGAATCGATACCGCCTGCTCAGCCAGATGGAGGGCTACTGCAATACCACCGGCTGCCTGCGCGAATACATGCTGCGCTACTTTGGTGACGAGGCCGCGGCCGAGCATGCGGCAGCCGCCGCGGGCGGCACGGCAGACGACGCCGAGGGCTGCGGCAACTGCAGTAACTGCCTCACGCAGTTCGAGGTCGAGGACGTCACCGATATGGCCCGCGCCGCTGTGCGTTATGTGGCCACGCGTCCCATGCGCTTTGGCAAGTCGCTCATCGCCGATGTGCTTCACGGCGGCAACACCGAGCGCATTCGCCAGATGCATCTGGACGAGGACCGCGGCTACGGTGAGCTGTCGAGCGAATCGGTCGGGCGCATTAAGGACATCATCGGCCAGCTGTGCGGCCGCGGCTACCTGGCCACCTCGCAGGGGCAGTACCCGGTCGTGGGGCTGGGTCCGCGTGCCAGCGAGGTCGAGGACGAGGCGTTCGCCTTTACCGTTAAGCGTCGCGCGTCCAAGCGCAAGGCCTCGGCCCGCGCCCGCCGCGCCGTCGATCTGTTGCGCGAGGAGGCCGAGATGGATCAGCGCCCGCGCGTTGGCGACGATGCCGAGCTGTTCGAGCGCCTGCGTGCCCTGCGCAAGGAGATCTCGACGGAGCTGGAGATGGCGCCGTACATGGTCTTTTCCGACAAGGCTCTGCGCGGCCTGTGCCGCCTGCGCCCGCAGACACGCGACGAGCTGATCCAAGTCAACGGCATTGGCGAGAAAAAGGCCGACGCCTTTGGCGAGCAGTTTATGGCGGCGATTGAAGAGTTTGAGTCCGAGCATGCGCGGGATGGAGCATAACGATGGTAGCCGATAGCAAGACCGAACGTTCCGAGCGCGCCGAAGTGTCCGCCGTGCCGCTGTACCAGCAGGTCATGGACGACCTAAAGGGCGAGATCGCGCGCGGCGTGTACGTGGCCGGCTCGCGCATTCCTTCCGAGATGGAGCTCGCGAAGTCCTACGGCGTGGGGCGCATCACCGTGCGCCGTGCCATCGAGGAGCTGTCGCGCGCGGGGTATCTCAACCGCCAGCAGGGGAGAGGCACGTTTGTGTGTGCACCCAAGCTCAAGCGCAAGATTGTCCAGAAGGGCGACGTTCAGAGCTTTACCGAGGGTTGCGCTGCCAACGACATGGTGCCGGGTGCGCGTCTGGTGTCGCGCACGGTGGTCGCGGCGACGCGCGAGGACGCGGCGTTCTTTGGCGTGGAGCCCGGCTGCGAGCTCATCGTGGTCGAGCGCGTGCGCACGGCAGATGGCGTGCCCGTTATGCTCGAGAACAACGCCTTTGTGCTGGCCGACCATCCCTACCTGCAGACGCTGGCCGATGAGGACCTCACCGATAACTCAATCTTTGCGCTCGTTGCCGAGCATTCGGGTCGCGCGCCGCTCAAGTCCGACCCCTGTACCGTGGAGATTGCGCTTGCCGATGCTCAGGCGGCCCCGCTGCTGGAGGTGCCGGTCGGCGAGCCGCTCTTCTATATGGAGGCTTACTTTACCGATGAGGACGAGCGGCCCTTACTGCTCGGACGCCAAAAGATCGTTGGCTCGCGCTACGTCTTCGACATCTAACGTCCACAGATAGAACAACATAGAACAAGTTTGGTGAAATGGCTTCACGGGCGTCGTCGTGCGTGCTATAAATAGGACAACATAGAATGACCGCAGGTACGAGCTGCCGTCGCTCAAAGCCGCCCCACAAGGAGGAACATCAGGATGAACGCACATGATCTGGTTCAGGAAATCATTGAGCGCAAGGGCAAGATTGAGAACGTCTTTTGGATCGCCTGCGGCGGTTCGATGATCGACCTGATGCCGGCCAACGAGCTGCTCAAGCGCGAGGCAACCACGTTTACCTCGACGGTCTACACGGCACGCGAGTTTTGCCTGATGGCTCCCAAGAGTCTTGGCGAGAAGTCGCTCGTCATCGCCTGCAGCCACAGCGGCAACACGCAGGAGGTCGTCGACGGCTGCGAGATGGCGCTGGCCGCCGGTGCCGAGGTCGTTGCCCTCACCGACTGCGAGGGCTCCAAGATCGACAACGGCAAGTGGACTACCTGGGTCTACCCCTGGGGCGAGGGCGTGCCGCAGGCCGAGGTGCCGCAGGGCATCGGCGCTCTGATCGCCGCCGAGCTGCTCGACCAGCAGGAGGGTTACGAGGCACTCGCCGACATGTACGAGGGCCTCAAGCAGATGGATGCGCTGCTGCCCGCCGCCCGCGAGAAGGTCAACGCCGAGCTGGGCGATCGCTTTGCCGAGCTCTGCCAGCAGCACGAGTTCTTCTATATCCTGGGTTCCGGCCCCAACTTTAGCCAGACCTACGCCATGGCCATCTGCTCGCTCATGGAGATGCAGTGGCAGCACTGCTGCTATATCCACTCCGGCGAGTATTTCCACGGTCCGTTCGAAGCCACCGAGCCCGGCGTGTTCTACTTTGTGCAACTCGGATCGGGCGAGTGCCGCCCCATGGAGGAGCGCGCGCTGGCGTTCCTCAACACGCACACCGACACGATTATGGTGCTCGATGCGCTCGAGTACGGCGTGGGCGAGGTGCCCGCCAGCGTGCGTTCGTTCCTGGAGCCGATCTTCTTCTACGCGATGAGCTGCGAGCTGCGCGCCGCCCGCGGCAAGGTGTTTGACCACAGCCCCGAGGTTCGTCGCTACATGGGCATCGAGCAGTACTAGGCACCGGGAATTATCTTTTTTGACGGGGTTTGCGCTGCGCGCGGACCCCGTTTTGCGTTGTGGCGGCCGGATTCGTGTCTGCGCGAAAACGAAGTTGAATACTTTTCCGCGAAGTGAACGACCTATTTTGGACCCCCGAAGCATCCACACTTTTTGGCGGCAAAACCGCAGGAAAAACTCGGCGAAACCGCAGGAAACGGCGTCTGAAAAGTGTCGATGCTTCGGGGGCTCGTTTTTGCTCGTTCACTTCGCGGAAAAGTATTCACCTTCGATTCGCAAGGGCACTGCGTGAGTCAAAAAAGCGGGCCGCGCCGGGGGTTTCCGGCGCGGCCCGCTTGGTATCGCGCTTAGATTCGCATGGTTGCGGCGATTGACGGCCTACTTGCCGACGACGCCCTCGGCGTCCCACCAGTCGAGCTGGGCGATGTTGTCGCGAATGTGCTGGCAGCTCTTGTGGAAGCCCTCGAGCTCGTGCTCGGACAGGTCGAGCGTGTAGACCTCCTCGACGCCCTCGGCACCGATCACGCACGGCAGGGAGGTAAAGATGCCCTCCTCGCCATACTGGCCGGTCATGAGCGTGGAGGCGGAAAGCACGGCGTGCTCGTTGTGAAGCACGGCGGCGCAGACGCGCGCGGCGGAGTTGGCGACGGCGTACTCGGTGCACTGCTTGCCCTGGTAGGTCACATAGCCGCCCTTGCGTGCAAGCTCCTCGATCTCCATGTGGTCGAAGGCGTACTTGTCGGGGTTCTCGGCCTGAAGCTCGTTAAGGCTCTTGCCGGCGATGGTCGCGGCCTTAAAGGCGGCCAGCTGGCTAAAGCCGTGCTCGCCGATCATGTAGGCGTCGATGGACTTGGGGCTCACGCCGACCTTCTTGGAGATCTCGGTGCGCAGGCGGGCGGAGTCCAGGCCGCAGCCCGAGCCGATGATCTTCTTGGGATCGTAGCCGGTCAGGTGCCACAGCTCGGTGCACACGACGTCGCAGGGGTTGGAGATGCTTACGAAGATGCCGTCGAAGCCGGCGTCGACGATGCGCTTGGCAAAGGTGCGGGCGGCGTCGGTGGTAAAGAACAGCTCGCCGTCGCGGTTGCCGGCGGCCAGCGCGACCTTACCGGCAGCGTTGACGATGACGTCGCAGCAGGCCAGCTCCTCGTAGTGGTCGTAGCAGTTGACGATCTTGGTGTTATACGGGACAAACGAAAGGGAGTCGCGCAGGTCCTGGACCTCGGACGTCACCTTGGCCTCGTTGATATCGCACAGGTACAGCTCGTCGGCAATGCCCTGCATAAGCAGGCTGTTGGCGACATGTGCTCCTACGTGGCCCTGGCCGACCACACCGATCTTACGCGTCTGGTACATATATGTATCCTTTCGGCCGAGTTTTTCGCATCGAACCATTGTAGCGTCCTGCCGTCACTTTGCTAGGCTAAAGCGAAGTAGTTTTTTGGACATGCCTTAATCTCTACTTTTGGAGCGATTTGGGCCGCTGACGGCATCGCTGGGCGATGTGCTCGCGCGGATGGGGCCGCTCGTTGTACCATAGCTGCAACTGACTCGTAAGGAGCATCCATGCCCATTCGCATCCCCGACGCCCTCCCTGCCGCCGCGCAGCTCGAGAGCGAGAACATCTTTGTCATGACCGAGTACCGCGCGCTGCACCAGGACATCCGCCCGCTACGCGTGCTCATCCTCAACCTCATGCCCACCAAGATCGCCACCGAGACGCAAATCATGCGCAAGCTCTCCAACACGCCGCTGCAGGTGGAGGTGGACCTGCTGCGCACCAAGACGCACGAGGCCACGCACGTAAGCGCCGGCCACCTGGAGACGTTCTACCGCACGTTCGACGACATCCGCGACATCCACTACGACGGCCTGATTATCACGGGCGCGCCGGTGGAGCAGATGCCGTTCGAAGAGGTCGACTACTGGCCCGAACTCTGCCAGATTATGGATTGGTCCACCACGCACGTGCACTCTACGCTGCACATTTGTTGGGGCGCGCAGGCGGGCCTGTATCATCACTACGGTATTCAGAAGCACGACCTGCCGGCAAAGGCGAGCGGCGTGTTCGAGCATTATCTGGTGAAGCCGCAAAGCCCGCTGGTCCGCGGCTTTGACGACCGCTTCTATGCCGTGCATTCGCGCAACACCGATGTGCGCCGCGAGGACGTGGAGGCCGAGCCGCAGCTTGAGGTCGTGGCCGTGTCCGACGAGGTGGGCCTGTACATTGTCAAGTCGACCGATAGCCGTCGCTTCTTTGTCTTTGGCCATCCCGAGTACGATACCGACACGTTGCGCCTGGAGTACGAGCGCGACGTGAAGCGCGGGCTCAACCCCCAGGTGCCGGCGCATTACTTCCCAGGTGACGACCCCGCCGCCGAGCCGCGCAACGTCTGGCGCAGCCAAGCTCAGCTGCTCTACACCAACTGGCTCAACTACTACGTCTACCAGACCACGCCCTACGACCTGGCCCGCGCCGGCGAGGAGCACTAGGCTGCGACTGTGACTGTGGCCGTAGCTGTGCCGGTGGCGTGACGAGCGTGGATTATCGGACACACGAGCGTGGATTTTCGGACGTTTGAAAACGAGCGTCGATAATCTCCCATTTTTGGCCGAGGAACGGGCTCGAAACGGGAGGTTTTCCACGCTCATTTTTTAGGCATGTAGATGCCGATGGCTCGGCTAAGAGACGCTGCATGCAGAGGCGAAGTCGCATTTGGCGTAGTCTTGAATCTCGACGGGTTTTTCTTTCTGATAATCCGATGGACCAAGGCATCTAAATGTGGAGACAGGGACCTCTCGACAACCGCCCTACCTGCAGATATAAGCCATCAACCCAAAACGTCCAAAACCGTCAAGCATTTGGTCGGTGCCTGGATAGCATTTGGTCAGACTTCGCATGAAACCGTCTGGTACGTTTGCGCCGTTCCAAGATCTGGGAGGCGACATGGGAAACATGACGGCGAATCAAAGACTTGCAGGTCACATTAAGGCATGCGAACAGCAGATGAGCTGCGTGTACGCGCGAACGGCGGCGGAGGCAAAGCAGATTGAGCGGCGGGTGGCGGCGGGAAGTCTAGGGGCGGTCATGCCGGGGCTGTATGCGCGTCCGGAATACTGGTCCGAGCTCAAGTTTCGGCAGCGTTATCTGCATCGAGTGCGGGCCCTTGCGCAAAAGCACCCCGACTGGACATTTTGCTCCTATACGGCGGCTGTTATCTATGGTCTTTCGGTTTCGCATGCCAATTTGACGCACATCCATATCGCCGTGGCACCGGCACAATCAACGACGCCGGGCTCTCAGGTCGTTCGCCATCGTTATGTTCGTCAAACACGGGCCACCCAGATGGACATTGCCGTGACCGATATCGATCAAACGATTACGGATTGCCTGGTCGATGCATCGTTTGTCGAGGGCTTGATCATTGCGGACTCGGCGCTCCATGAGCAGCTGTTGTCGAAGGAACATCTCGTTGAGACGGTCGACAAGCTTGGCCTGAATCGACGCGGTGTTGTGACGGCGCGAAGTGTTGCACGGTGTGCCGACGGCCTGTCGGAAAGCGGTGGCGAGTCCAAGGCGCGCGCCCTGATGATCGAGCGCGGCTGGCAGACGCCGGAGCTGCAAATTGAGCTGTTCGACCCGGTTGAGCCGGGACGGCCGTATCGCGTCGACTACTTGTGGCGCGTGGGAGATCGGCTGATCATCGGGGAATTTGACGGATTCGTTAAAAGCGAGAAGGCGGCGGAGGAAGGCAAGCTCGTAAAGGCGCAGTTTGATGAGCGCCAGCGCGAGTCGAGGCTTTCGCTGCTTGATAACTGCAAGATCGTGCGCTTGTGCTGGGATGATCTGAGGGATCCGGGAAAGCTTGATCGCAAGCTCAAAGTTGCCGGCGTGCCGCGTGCGTGCTGAGGGGGTTGCAGGGCGTTGAGCCGCACGAGCGTGGAAATCCGGACACACGAGCGTGGATAATCGGACGCTTGTTGAATGAGCGTGGATAATCTCCCGTTTTTGGCTCGCAAGGGGGTTCAAAGCGGGAGCTTTTCCACGCTCATCGTGCAGGTGCGATGCAACGGCGGTTAGGCGCTGATGATGTGGGGTAGCGGCAGGTCGTGGGCGTCGGTGGGAACGCGGTCGACACGCTGCTCGTCAAAGGTGATGCCGATGATCTGGCATGTGGCCGAAAGCGTGGGCAGGTAGCGGTCGTAGCAGCCGCCGCCGTAGCCCAGGCGTGCGCCGGTGCGGTCGAAGGCCACGAGCGGCACAACAATCATGTCGAGAGCCTCGGCAGACACGATGGGGAAGCGGTCGCTGTCGATGTCCGCGGCAGCGAAGGTTCGCGTGGGATGGGTGATAAACGGAGCCGCGGCCGCGTCGCTGGCGGCGACCGCCCGCATGCACATGCGCTGGCCACAAGCTGCGGCATCAATTGCCGAGAGCATGCACGGATAGGCAACGCGCCAGCCGCGCGCGGCGGCCGCAGCGGCAAAGGCGGCGGGATCCGCCTCGGAGCTCATTACGGCATAGACTGCAACGGTGTGCGGGGCTGCGGGATCCGAGCTGCCCAGCAACTCAACAAGCCGCGCACAGATAACGGCAGACTTCGCCGCCCGCAAGTCCAAATCAAGAGCATCGCGCCGAGCAATCACTGCCCGCCGCAACTCAGCCTTATCCATCCCAGCTCCCTCTCCCAAACCTACCAAAAAGGGACAGGTTTATTTTGGCAGGTTTTATCTGGGCAAACAGCAAAAACAACCACGAAGGGAACACAGACACCCTCGTGGTGGTTTTGATGGCGACTCGTCTCTATTACAACGCCGCGGCGATTGCTTCGGCCACAAATTTGTTAAGCGATTCACCTTTCTTTGCCGCCGCCAGTGCTGCCTGCTTGTGAAGCTCGGAGCCTGTTCTCACATTGAACGAGCCCTTAAAAGCCCGCTCGGGTTCCTTGCCCTTCTCGGCGCAAAACTCAAGGTAATCGTCGACGGCGTCGTGGAAGCATTGCTCCACTTCTTCAGCCGTGGAGCCTTCAAATACGATTGCGTCCCTAATGCCGGCGACCATACCTGTTAGCACATGCTGTTCGGCATCGAACTCGACCGGGGCGAAATAGCCCTTGTATGCCAAAACGTTACTCATGACTACCTCCGACATCTTGCAGAAAGCGAACGATGTTTCGAATGGTCCCCGCTGTCAATTCGTCAGATGGATGAGGCGCGTGCATTACGAACATCCTGCCATCTGATGGCCTGTAGAAGCGAACGCGCGATCCGGATGTCTTGCCTTTGCGGTCCATTTCAAAGCCATATGAAGCCATAACTTTAAGAAAGTCAGCGAATCTATACGTTGAAGGACGGCTAAGCAGCTGGGCGATGAGTTTATCGGATCGAGTCATCCCGCCTCACATTCTGCAACTATATTCTAGTTGCAATTTCAGTTTGATGCAAGCACCTCTACTATAGAACATGTGTGCGTATAGAACAAGTGTTCGAACTACCACGAAGGGCGCCTGTGAACTGCACCCTTCGTGGTAGTTTTGCTTGCCGTGCCTTAGCCCAGCAGGTCGACTACGTTGAAGCCGGCGTTGCTCTTGGCGATGACTTCGCGGCCGCCAAAGACGCAAGTGGGCGACTCGGCTGCGATGCGCGTCACATCGGCGCCGAGCGAGCGCAGCTCACCGGGCGTGGCGGCGAGCATCTGGGCGCGACGCTCCTCGCGCGCATGCGGATCGAGCCCGGCCAGATAGGTCGTGTTGCGGCGCTTGGTGAGCGCGTACGGCTTCACCGGCGCGTCCATGCCGCTCACGCAGCTCACGATAAAGCCCTCAAAGGCGGCCTCGTCGGGCTCAAAGCTGCTAAGCCATGCACCCGCGCGCTCCACGCGCTCAATCGAAGGATCGATTGCCGGGTCGCGGTAGGTGTAGAACGCCACCTGGCGCTCGCCGGCTGCGCGGAATCCGCAGCCGTACGCACCGCCCTTCACGCGAATCTCGTTCCACAGGTAATCGTAGGAGAGCGCGTTGGCAGCCACGGCCCAAGCGCCTGTCACGTCAATGCCCAGGCGACGCGGATCGCACGCACGCGCGGCAAAGCAGATGTCGCTGGGGATCACGAAAGCCTCGTGGCGGTCGCACGGCGTCGGCACCACGAGCGTGCCGCTGGCAGCGCCGTCGCCCGCGCCAAGCCCCAGGTCGCCCGCGGCATCCCAGTACGCGTCAAAGTCCTCGTCGCTGCCGGTAAAGCTCGCCAGGCAGCCATCGACCACAAAGATGCGCTCCGCCAGCTTGGCAAGCTTGGTACGCAGCCCGTCCACGCGCTCGTCAAAGTGCTCGAGCAAATCGCGCAGGAACAGGTAGAAGTCTACGCCCGAGAGCTGCTCACGCACCACGGCCGAAGGCGAGCTGTAGCTCATCGCGCGACCTAGTGCCGCCGAGTGGCCGTTGTTGATAAAGCCCTGCTCAAGCCCAATGCGAATCTGCGTGAGCACGTCGCGCACGCGGTCGGCGTCGGCATCTGCCAAAAGCGTGCTCGACCATACCTCGCGCGGCAGGCTCGCCAGCGCATCGATCTTCTCGGACAGGGCGCCGGCGCTCACCAGCAGGTAGGGGCGTACGCCGTCCACTTCGGGCTGCGTCATGACTTCGGTCGTAAAGCTCAAAAAGCCGAGCTTGCCAGCGAGCAAGTTGTCGAGTTCTTCGGCCGAGTGCTCGCGCGTGGGCAGCTGCTTAAACAGGCGGCAGAGCAGTGTCACATAGGGCAGATCCTCAAACGCGACGCAGCTCAGGTCGAAATACTGCATGGCGTAGGCCAGACGGTTGGTGGGGATGCCGTGGCGCAGGCAGGGGATGGGTGCGGTCGTGTCCACGATCAGCGGCGGCTCGGGGCGCGCCTCGCCAATGTCGGACACGCGCAGGCGCGGCAGCGTGGCCTTGGCCTCGGGCGTGTCTTCCGCCTCCTGCGCGGCACGCAGCGCGGCCGTGCGCTCGACCACGTCGGCCAGCTCGGCATCGGTCATGGCATCGCGCTTGGCTGCTAGCTCGGCGGCCTCGGCACCCTCCGAACCCTCGGCGGCGTCCACCGGCACCAGCTCGACCAGCGCCATGTGATCGTTCTGCAGCACCAGCTCGCGCAGCAGGTCCTCAAAATAGCTGCCGTCCAGCTCGCCGCGCAGCTCCTCGTACACCGGGCCATACTTGAGCGCCAGCGTCGCGGCGTCGTCATCGTAGAGCCAGGTACTCAGCGCGTCGCACGCAATGGCCACGCCGGCGGCGATACCGTAGTCGCGCTGGCGCAGGTCGTATTCGTTGCTGCTGATGATGGCTTCCAGGCGCTCGCGCGGAACGCCGTGCTCGCACAGGTCGCGGCAGGCGTCCTGGAATACGCGACGCAGCTCGCACGCCACGTCGGGCTGCGCGTTTTGCAGCATGATGAGCTCGTAGGGCTGCAGGCTCTCGGCCGCGGTATAGCTCACCACGTTGCCGCCCAGGCCGGCGGCCAGAATTGCCTTCTTAACCGGCGCTTCGTTGGAGCCCAGCAGCGCCTCGAACAGGATATCCGCCGCGATCGTGCGCTTGCGGTCGAGCGCGCTGCCCAGCACCAGGCCCAGGCCAACCAGGGCGTTCTCGGGCGTGGTTGCCATCTCGATGCGCTTATACTCACAGGTCACGGGCGCTTGCACGCCCAGCGGATTGGGCGCCAGTGCGGACGGGTCCTCGCCGGCGGCAACGGCAGTGTCCATGCGGCGGCTCGCGGCACTCGGCTGCGACAGATAGCGCTCGTCCAAAAAGGCCAGTGCTCGGTCCACGTCCAGGTCGCCGTAGAGCGTTATATAAGAGTTGGAAGGATTGTAGTGGCGCGCGTGCGTGTCCAGGAACTGCTCGTAGGTGAGCGTGGGAATCGCGCGCGGGTCGCCGCCGCTCTCGTGCGCATAGGCGGTGTCGGGATAGAGCGCGGCGTTAACAGCATCGTCCAGCACGCTCATGGGGTCGGACAGCGCGCCCTTCATTTCGTTGAACACCACACCGTTATAGCGCAGCGTGCCCTCGCGCAGGCTCGCGGAGCTGCCGTCGACCTC
>CABURG010000014.1 GCA_902493835.1 uncultured Collinsella sp.
CCACATGACGCGTATCGATCGAGACGATGGCGCCCTCTTTGGCGAGCGCGCGCACGACGGGCAGCACGCGACGCGCCTCCTCGTCGGGGTTGACCGGGGTAAAGCCAGGACGCGTGGACTCGCCGCCCACGTCGATGATGTCGGCGCCGGCATCGAGCATCGCCAGGCCGTACTCGATAGCGGCATCCTGGTCAAAGTGCTCACCGCCGTCGCTCATCGAATCGGGCGTCACGTTGAGGACGCCCATGATACGCGGACGGTCAAAGCTGAGCTCGTACTTTCCGCACCGCCATGTCTTGCTGTCGTTCGCCATGAACATCCTCCTAAAATGCCCACGTCGCCGCGCTCGGGCACAGGCGGCGGGGTCGCTTTGCAATCAGTCTTTCTATTGTATCCGCGCGCGCGGGCTAGAATGCAAACGCGGCCGCGATGTCGCAAGAAATCAGCAGGTCGGCATTTGCATCCTGATCGGTGGGTGCCAAATTGCAAATGGCCAGCGCATCGCCAGTAAAGTAACGCGTGAGGCCCGCCGCCGGATACACCACGAGCGAGGTCCCGCCCACGACAAGGGCGTCGGATGCGGCGATGGCAGCAACGGCGCCGGTAAGCACACGCTCATCGAGCGGTTCTTCGTAGAGGACCACATCGGGCTTGATGCGACCGCCGCACGTAGGGCACACGGGCACGCCCGCGGCATCCTCGTGCTCGCGCGCGCAAATCCATTCGGCGCTGTAGACCGCGCCGCACGTCTGGCAGATATTGCGGTGGACCGAGCCATGCAGCTCAAACACGTGCCGTGAACCAGCCGCCTGATGCAGGCCATCGATGTTTTGAGTCACCACGGCGGCAAGCTTGCCGGCGCGCTCCAGCTCCGCCAGCTTGGCGTGGCAGTGGTTGGGCTTGGCGCCCAGCGCGATCATCTTGGTCCGGTAGAAGTCGAAAAACTCCGCCGGATGCGCCTCGTAGAAGCTGTGCGAGAGCATAGTCTCGGGCGGATAGGAAAACCGCTGGTGATACAGACCGTCCACGCTGCGGAAATCGGGAATGCCGCTTGCCGTGGAAACGCCCGCGCCGCCAAAGAAGACCACGTGGCTATGGGTTTCGAACAGTTCCGCCAGCGCGGCGGAGGCCTGTTTGGGGTCCGATATTGCCTGCGTCATATATGTCCTCCGTCCGTGTCTCCGGGACGGCGGCGATCGCGCTATCGCTCGCGGACTCCGCCCCGCCCCTGTTGCGCTAATCTTAAGCCTGCCAACCCCGTCGAAAGGACACCATGTCTCAGACTTACACGTTCGCCTCGTGGAACGTCAACGGCCTGCGCGCCGTGCTCAAAAAAGACCCGAGCTTTATCCAGATCGCACAGGAGCTCAATGTCGATATCCTGGCGCTGCAAGAGACCAAGCTGCAGGAGGGCCAGGTCGATATCGATCTGCCCGGCTATCACCAAACCTGGAGCTACGCCCAGCGCAAGGGCTACGCGGGCACCGCGGTCTTTAGCCGCCAGGAGCCGCAGCGCGTGCTGCGCGCCGACGCGCTGCTGCCCTACGCCGGCGAGGGCGAGGCGGCCGAGCTCGTCGCCCAAGCCGCAACCGAGGGCCGCGTCTGCGCGCTCGAGTTCGACAAGTTTTGGTTTGTCGACGTCTATACGCCCAACGCCCAAAACGAGCTCGCGCGCATCGATGTACGCATGGCCTGGGACGATGCCTATCGCGGCTTTTTGAGCGCGCTTGAGCGCGATGCCGGCAAGCCCGTCGTAACCTGCGGCGACTTTAACGTGGCTCACGAGGAGATCGACCTTAAGAACCCCAAGTCCAACCGCGGTAACGCAGGCTTTTCGGATGAGGAGCGCGGCAAGTTTACCGAGCTGCTCGACGCCGGTTTTACCGACACCTGGCGCGCGGCCAATCCGGACGTCGAGGGCGTCTACAGCTGGTGGAGCTACCGCTTTAATGCCCGCAAGAACAACGCAGGCTGGCGCATCGACTACTTCCTGGTAAGCGACGCAATCGCCGGCAACGTACGCGACACCGGCATCCGCGGCGACATCTTCGGCAGCGACCACTGCCCCGTCACCCTCACGCTAGAACTCTAGCCCCAAGTAATTCCTGGGGGACAGAGAAAAACAGATCATGTGACCCCTCTCCCCCTATAAGTTGCGGTGGAATAGTTCCTGTTTGGGCAGCAAATAGCCAAAAACGAGAACTATTCCACCGCAAGTTCGTGAGGAAACGCGAAATGCCTTACAGCCCGTATTTCACGACGACGCGGTTGATGCGACGGCACCAAGGCTTGTACAAGGCAGCCAAAAACACGCAGGTCGCGAGTCCGTGCGTGATATCGAACGGTACGGCGGTGGCAAGACGCGCCACGACGCCCGCCCACGTGAGCGGTTGTACAAAACCGATAATGTCGTACGCGTTGATCACCACGCCGTACAGCAAACCCGAGGCAAAGCCATACGCCAACAGCGCCGGCATGCGCACGGTTCCATCCGCACGGTCAAACGCACCGGCATGCGCCAGCGCACCGCCAACATAGCCAACCAGGCCCCAGGCATACATCTGCCACGGTGTCCACATGCCCTGTCCAAAAAAGAAATTGCTGGTCAGCGCCGCCAGCGCGCCAACCATAAAACCATTGCGGCGACCAAGCGTCGCCCCCGCGATAATGGCGATGGCGCTCACCGGTTTAAAGTCGGGAATAGGCCCAAACAGGATGCGCCCCGCCGCCGCCAGCGCCGCCAGCACCAGCGTGGGCATAATCTGGCGCAAACCCGGACGAGATGCCTCGTAACCCGCAAAGAACAGCGCAAGCACCAGCGCCACTACAACCAGCATGGCAAGCGCCGCCTGCTCAATGCCCGCCAGCAACGCCGCAGTCATCACTGCCGGCACTGCCAACAACAACGGGACCTCCAGTTTTGCAAGCAAGTGCGAGAAACGACAGTCTGTCATCCCATCACGCCCTATAGAACACGTTGTCGGCAAAGAAGTCGGCCGGGGGCTCCACGCAGGCAATCTCGCCGTCAAACATCATGGCGACGTCGTCGGCTACCTGCTCGGCAAAGTCCAAATCGTGCGTAGCCATGATGACGGTGCCGCCAGCCTTCGCATGGTCACGAAGGGCGCGGGCGATGATGCGGCGGCTCTCCAGGTCCAAGCCCTTCGTGGGTTCGTCAAGCAGCAGCAGCTCGGGGCCGATCAGCAGCAGCTTTGCCAACGCAAGCAGCTGGCGCTGTCCGCCCGAAAGATCGTACGGGTGGCGCCCATCCAGGCCCGACAGCCCCAGGCTCGCCGCGCGCTCCCGCGCCAAGTTCTCGTCGTATCCGCAGGTCGAGGCCCATTCCATCAGCTCGTCGCGCACCGTCTCGGCAACCAGCAGGGCCTTGGGGTTCTGCGGCAGCAGCGCAGCCGAGGCCACCCTGCGCACCATGCGACCACGCTGCAGCTTGGCAGTCTTGGCCAGCACCGAAAGCATCGTCGACTTGCCGCAGCCGTTACCGCCCACAACCGCATGCACCGCGCCAGCCGAAAACGACGCATCGAGCCCGCGCAGCACCCAGCCGGACGCGCGATCGTAGCGAAACCAGCTCCCTGCCAGGGTGGTAGCCGACCCAGCGTGCATTTTTTGGAGTATTCTGCTTCCATCCGTGCGCGGGAAGGCTTCCGAGCCGTTCTCGAGCGACGTTTGCGCCACAAATTCGGACGATTTGTCCAATTCCGAACTTTTTTTCGCGCTCGATACGTCCCCGGGCGGCTCCAGAGAGCCCAAATTGTCCTCACGCCTGCTGAATACTCCTTTTTTTGCACATCGGATGGCACCCCACCCCAACATCTCATCGGAAAACAGCGATTCTCGGCGTCCCAAAGAAGCCATATCCGCCACCTCGTGCACGCGACCGCCCTCAATCCGGTACGTACACGTCGCATACTCGAGCATCGGCCGCGGCTGATGCGTCGCCACAACAACCGTGCAGCCCAGCTCGCGATTCACACGAAACAGTGCGTGCAGGAAATTCTTCTCCGCAACCGGATCAAGCTGAGACGTGGGCTCGTCGAGCAGCAGCACGCGCGGGCGCAACGCCAGCACAGCTGCCAGCGACAGCAGCTGCTTGCGTCCGCCCGAAAGCGTATCGGTATCGCGGTGGAGCCAATCCTCCAACCCAAAGAAATAGCTGGTCTCGGCTACACGACGGCGCATCTCGTCGCGCGACATGCCTAAGTTTTCCAAGCCAAACGCCATCTCGTGCCACACGGTCTCGCACACGATCTGGTTCTCGGGGTCCTGAAACACATAGCCCACGCGCTCCGCAGACGCGTGCACATCCATATCGGAAACGTTCTCGCCCAGCACGAGCAGTTCGCCAGTGCGCTCGCCCGCCGGAGCGATCTCGGGCTTGAGCAGCGACAGCAGCGTCGACTTGCCCGATCCGGTACCGCCAACAAGCAGTGCAAACGCACCTTGGGAAACACGCCAATCAAGCCCCTCGAGCACCGGTGCCTCGGCCCCGGGATAGGCAAAACTAAGGCCTCGCACCTCAATCGCCGGCGCGGCCGAGCCATATGCCACACCCGCCGACGAGCTCCTATCAAACCGAGCCATCAGCCAAACCTCTTCTCATCAATCGCGTGCAACGCACAAGGCAGCACCATCCAGGCAGCGTACACGACATAGCCCGGCCACGGCGCCGGCACCGAGAGCTGCGGATAAAACGAATACTGCGTCGTTGCGGTCCACGCCACTGCCACCGTGGCCACGCCAAACAGCGCAAGCCCAACCAGCGCGGCAACGTCGCTGCGCCCCAGTCGATACCGCGCATACGTCGTACGACGCGTCGCGGCGCCCCACCCGCGCGAGCGCATCGCGTCCGCGCGCTCCAGCGAATCTTCCATGCCCCAGCCCATCAATACGCTCGACGCCCGCAGGTGCGAGCGCACGGGGTCGGCCGGCGCGCGGCCCGGCACATCAATCGCATCCTGCACCGCCAGCACCGTACGACCGCGGCGCAAAAACTGCGGGATAAGCCTCATGCACATCGAGATCATGAGCGCAATCACCGGTGCGGCATTACCCAGCAGCGCGAGCACCTTGTCGTATTCGAGCATCGACGCCGCGGCCTCAAACCACAGCACGCTCGCCACAAACAGCCCGCCCATGCACAGGCCGTAAACCATGCTCTCTAGATACACCGCACGCATGCCAATACGAAACAGCTCCGTCGAACCCGAAGCGCTAAACAGTGGATTGACCAGCGCGATAATCAAAATCACCGGCAGCTGCCAGCGAAGCGCCCCCAACGTACGCGCGGCGCCGCGCATCGCAAACCCGTACGCCAACCCGCCCGCAAGCGACAGTGCAATCAGCACCGGCTGCATCGAGAACATGGTGAGTCCCAGCGTCAGCACCATGTAGAGCGCCGGCACCGCCGGATGCGACATCGAAAATGCCGCGACGGGCTCGTGGCCCGATTCCTCTCGCATGATATCCACGGGCACCTCCCATCCCTCGCTCAAACGCCAACGCCGCAGCGCCGACGCCATGCACAACCAGCGCAAACACCACGCCGGCGGCACCGACATCAGCGGCAATGCGCCAATCGTTACGCGCTCAACATATGCCTGCGGTATCATATTGCGCCGTGTATCGTTTCCAAACGCACGTCTCTATAACGTAACAGGAGATCACATGGACGCAACCGCAATTATCCTCGCCGCCGGCGAGGGCACCCGCATGAAGTCGAACCACTGCAAGGTTTCGCACAAGATCCTGGGTAAGCCCATGGTCCAGTGGATCGTCGACGCCACCATCAAGGCCGGCTGCAGCCGCGTCGTGGTCGTCATCGGCAGCCACGCCGACGAGATGCGCGCCCTCATCGATGGCGCCTACGCCAACAGCGCCACCAAGGTCGAGTGCGTCGAGCAGACCGAGCGCCTGGGCACCGGCCATGCCGTCAAGGTCGCGCTCGAGGCCTGCGGCATCACGCAAGGCCCCGTCGTCGTGCTCAACGGCGACCTGCCTCTCATCACCGCCGACACCGTGGCCAAGTTCGCGCAGACCGTCGCCACCGGCGAGCTCGCCTGCACCGTCATGACCATGACCCCGCCCGATCCTTTCGGCTACGGCCGCATCAAGCTGGGCGCCGACGGCCAGATCGAGCGCATCATCGAACAGAAGGACTGCACGCCCGAGCAGGCTGCCACGCTGTTGGAGTGCAACGCCGGCTGCTACGCCTTTGACGGCGCGCAGCTCGCCGCCCACATCAACGAGATCGGCAACGACAACGCGCAGTCCGAGTACTATCTGCCCGACATGCTCGAGATCCTCAAAGGCCACGGCCAGGCAGTCTCCATCTTCCACTGCGACGACTACCGCGACGGCTTGGGCGTCAACAGCCGTATCCAGCTCGCACAGCTCACCGCCATCGCACGCGACCGCATCAACGAGCACTGGATGGCCGAGGGCGTCACGTTCATCGACCCCACGCAGGCCTGGATCGGCCCCGATGCCGTTATCGGCCGCGACACCGTCGTGTGGCCGCAGACGCACCTGATCGGCCACGTCACCGTGGGCGAGGAGTGCCAGCTCGGCCCCAACAGCCGCCTCACCGACACCACTGTCGGCAGCGGCTGCACCATCGATGAGACCATCGCCATCGAGGCCGTCATCGAGAACGGCGTCGACTGCGGCCCGCGCGCCTACCTGCGCCCGGGCACCCACATGCTCGACGGCTCCAAGGCCGGCACGCACGTGGAGATCAAGAAGTCCACGATCGGCGAGGGCTCCAAGGTGCCGCACCTGTCCTACATCGGCGATACCACCATGGGCTCCGGCGTCAACGTAGGCGCTGGCTCCATCACCTGCAACTACGACGGCGTGCACAAGCACAAGACCGTCATCGGCAACGATGCCTTCATCGGCTCCGACACCATGATGGTCGCACCCGCCCAGATCGGCGACGGCGCGCTCGTGGCCGCCGGCTCCGTCATCACCGAGCCGGTCCCGGCTGACGCACTCGGCCTGGGTCGTGCCCGTCAGGTAAATATTGAGGGCTGGGCCGCCGATTATCGCCGCCGTCTGCACGAGGACGACGAGGTATAACGTTTTACCAAGCACAAAAGGAGCTGTTCCATGGGGACGGCTCCTTTTTCTATCGTGACCTGCGCAACCGGATGAGTGGTCGGTTCGTGTCCGTTGACGGTAAAGACGTTATCAAGACCCGATTAACCCCGCCGCACGGTTACAATGCAAAAAGGCATCTATATGGCATTCGATGTATAAAGGAGAAGGGTAATGCCGATTAATGATCCCGAGAAGTCGGAGAATATGCGCAAGTCCATCCGCGTGTATTCCGGTTCCTCCAACCGTCCCCTCGCTCAGAAGATCGCTGAGTACCTTGGGGTCGAGCTTTCGGGCCTTACGCTAAAGCAGTTCGCCAACGGTGAGATTTACGCCCGCTACGACGAGACCGTCCGCGGCGCCGACGTCTTCCTGATTCAGTCCGTGGCCGGCGGCAACGTCAACGACATGCTCATGGAGCTGCTCATCGCCACCGACGCTGCCAAGCGCGCATCCGCCCGCTCCATCACCGCCGTTATCACCCACTACGGCTATGCCCGCCAGGACCGCAAGGCCGGCCCGCGCGAGCCCATCACCGCCCGCCTCGTCGCCAACCTGCTCGAGCGCGCCGGCGTCAACCGCATCATCACCCTCGACCTGCACCAGGGCCAGATCCAGGGCTTCTTTGATATCCCGGTTAACCACCTGTCCGCACTGCCTCTGTTTGGCCAGTACTACAACGACATGCACTTCGACACCGATAACCTGGTTGTCGTCTCCCCCGACGTGGGTCGTGCCAAGGCCGCCAAGAAGCTGTCCGACATGCTCGGCTGCGACCTGGCCATCGCCCACAAGGGCCGTCCGCGCCACAACGCCGCCGAGGTCATGGGCATCATCGGTGACATCAAGGGCAAGATCTGCATCATCAACGACGACATGATCGACACCGCTGGCACCCTGTGCGCCAACGTCAAGGAGCTCAAGGCTATGGGCGCTGGCGACATCTACGTCTGCGCCACCCACGGCATCTTCTCCGGTCCGGCCATCGAGCGTCTGAACGACGCCCCGATCGTCGAATGCCTCGTCACCGACGCCATTCCCGTCGAGGTCGGCGGCAAGATCAAGACCATCTCGGTCGCCGAGGAGTTCGCTCAGGCCATCTCCGCCGTTTACCACGAGGAGCCCGTCTCCACGCTCGTCGGCGGCGACTTCGCGCTGTAGTCCAACGCGCATCGCATCATCTTTGATGCTTTTAAAGGGTCGGAAGCTCGCCTCCGGCCCTTTTTCTATCCCTCGCCAACCTTCCCTGGACAATTAGTTCAGATACGTATTTTTTAAAGCCCCAAAGGGCCGTTCGGAGCCTTCTGAGCTCCCCGGCGGATGCCATGCCGCCCAAAGCTCATCGTTTTCGAGTACAACCGCCGCATATTTACCCTCAAATCACCCTCGAAGGCCCTTAGAAACGTCTCGAACACCCGCCGCTTTATACGTATCTGAACTAACTGTCCAGTAGCTATCGTCAACCTTCGCGGCAAAGCTCAATTTCCTGCAATCCCTTCAACCGATTCCACCGATTTCATAACACCCAGCCGTTCATGGCGCACAGCGCCCCGCTGAGCGAAAAGAACGGTATGGCGGTCGCATTCTGCCGCCAACTTAGTACGTTATAGCTATGACGACCGTGATTTCACATCTCTCCGCCCTCCGCGCAATTCGTCGCGCACGACGGGCGTACTCTGCCCTACCCTGGGACTCCGTTGATAGCGAACAGCAAGCACATGCCTTGGCTAGCTGCATTCCCAACAATGACGCGATAGACTTTGGCGCACTTTCGATACTCGACGCCTGGAATGAAGATGATTCCGAACTGCTTGATCTTCTCGTTTCAAGCGAAGACAACAGACGTCCCGACAAGCGACTTCTTCAGCATATTCTCTCCGCTTCGCTTCCTGAAGGTGCAATTATGCACATCGAGGCCGACATCTACGCAACGTCTCCTGCCATGACAGCCATGCTTTGTTCCAAAAATGAATCAGTCGCCAAAACCTTGATGCTTCTCATGGAACTGCTCGGAACCTACTCCCTTCCTCCCGGGGCAACATACCCCATTGCTTATGACGACATCTGGCCCAAGGGCGATGTCTACGAAGCGATGGACGACCTCGATTGCCGGGACGACCAGTCGGCGACCGAGCAGCAGAACGAAACCCGCTATGAACAAGCGCACTACAAATGCGAGCCCGCCACGACCATCGAAGAGCTCGAGGCGGTCGCACGGTTCGCCAAAAGTAGCTCATACGCCTCGTTTCGCACGGCAGTCAAACTCGCCCGAGCTGGATCCGCATCCCCAGCCGAATCCCTAATGTTTGCCGTTCTCGGAGCGCCCATGCGCTTTGGCGGATTCGGATGTTGCAGCCTGCCCATGGGAGGCCTGCTACTCAACTATCGAATCGACTTCGACACTCTTGCGGTCAACATGTCCTCCGGCATCCCTTACGCCATCTGCGACCTGTATTGCCCGGCAGCCGGAGTCGACAACGAATACAACGGAATTGGGCATGAGCTTCAAAACGCTCGCATCCACGATGGCAATCGAAATAATGGCCTCAAGGCAATGGGCATCCACGTCCTGGTTATCAATCGCGACCAAATGAAAGACCTTGTTGCACTCGAAGCCTTCGCCCAAACGATGCATCGACTCGCAGGAGTCCGATTCCGATATCGCATCAAGGGCTATCGCAAGCGTCAGGCCGCTTGGCTCAACGCTCTGCGGGCCGGAATCGGCCTTGCGCCGGTCTAAACGGCGAATCACCCGTGCGCCGTCGAACAGGGCTGGACAGTTAGTTCAAATACGTATAAATAGACACATTGAATTAGGCTGTTTTGCAGCTATCTCTATACCATTCGCCCTATTTGAAAGCGGGGCAGACTTCAAAACAGCGTCATATGGACTAACTAAAGTTCCAAAACAACGTATCGGCATTGAATTGAGCAATTCGGGTCCTCAGAACTTATACGTATCTGAACTAACTGTCCACCTCGGATTTTGACGGCCGTCCAAACGCCCCCAAACAACCTCAATTGCCCTCCATTTGACAGCGGCAACAGGGTCGCTCACCATAACAGGCGACAAATCAACGAAAGGATGAACATGGCAGCTGCGCAGCCGCTTAAGATTCGCATGGTTGCCGGACTTGGCAACCCGGGCGAGGAATATGCCGAGACCCGCCACAACGCCGGCTTTAAGGCGATCGACGAGCTGGCCCGTCAGGCCGGCGTCACGTACTGGAAAAACCAGACCGGCGCCGAGGTCGCGCTCATCAACATCAACGATCCCGAGGAAGAGGGCGGCAAGCGCCAGATTGTACTGGTCAAGCCGCAGTCGTACATGAACACCTCGGGTGGCCCCATCTCCAAGCTCTGCCGCGAGTACAAGATCAAGGCCGAGGAGCTACTCGTGATTCACGACGAGCTCGACATTCCCGCCGGCGACGTACGTGTTAAGGTGGGCGGCGGCCACGCCGGCCACAACGGCCTGCGCTCCATCATCGACAAGATGGGCAGCCGCGACTTTAGCCGTATCCGCACCGGCATCGGCAATCCTCCCGGCAAGATGGCCGTCGCCGACTACGTTCTTAAGCAGCTGCGCGCCCGCGAAGCCGAGGATTTCCAGGACACCTGCGCCCGCGCCGCAGATGCCGCCGGTCTGGCCATCGTCCACGGCGTAATCTACGCCCGCGATCACGTAAACGGCGCCGCTTCCGCCAACGGCAAGCACTAAACCTACTATTTAGGGACAGGTTTATTTTGGCAGGTTTTATCTACGGAAACGCCGCGGCAGCCGCGCCGTAATAAATCCTGTGCCGCCAAACATATACAGCGCCCCAAAGGGGGCCGGCCTCATCACAACCCGAGGCCGGCCCCCTTTGCCGTTTTTCCTGATAAAACCTGCCAAAATAAACCTGTCCCTATTTGGTAGGTCGAAGTGGATAAACCCTGCTCCCAACCGCCGAAGATACACGTAAGCGACATGCCCATGAGGGTATAATTTGCACCGTATGTCTGCACAACGCCTGTGCGCGTACGGTTTTATTCGGGCTACCGTCCATTTCCGTGGAGGCACGGTTCGGCAGCCCTAACAAGAGAGGGGTTCTATGTATAAGATCCTGGAGAAGACGCAGTTCTCGGAGAAGGTGTTCAAGTTCCGCATCGAGGCGCCTGCAATCGCCAAGCATGCGCACGCTGGACAGTTCCTCATGGTCCGCGCCAACGAGACGGGCGAGCGCGTCCCGTTTACCCTGGCCGGCTGGAACGGTGACGAGGGCTGGGTCGAGTTCATCTTCATGGTGATCGGCAAGACCACCGAGATGCTGTCCACCTACGAGGCTGGCGAGTCGCTGCGCGACGTCGTGGGCCCGCTGGGCGTTCCCACCGAGATGGCCGAGGGCCCCTGCGCCGTCATTGGCGGAGGCGTCGGCCTGGCAATTGCCTTCCCGGTCGCCAAGCACCTGGTCGAGACCGGTCACGAAGTTCACGCCATCATGGGCGCCCGCACCAAGGACCTCCTGCTCATGGAGGACCAGTTCCGCGAGCTCCTCGACGAGGACGACATCCACATCACCACCGACGACGGTTCCTACGGCGAGCAGGGCGTTGTCACCGCTCCGCTGGAGCGCCTGCTGCAGGACAAGGCCGTGAGCCAGGTCTTCTGCGTCGGCCCCGTTCCGATGATGAAGTTCTCGACCCTCACCGCCCAGAAGTACGACACCCCCATCACCGCGTCGCTCAACCCCATCATGGTTGACGGCACCGGCATGTGCGGCTGCTGCCGCGTCGAGGTGGGCGGCGTGACCAAGTTCGCTTGCGTCGACGGCCCCGACTTCGATGCCACCCTGGTCGACTGGGATGATCTTCGTGCCCGCCAGGCCGCTTACCGTTCCGAAGAGGGCGAGTCCCTCAAGGCCTATGAGGAAAAGAGCTGCGCATGCCACTAGTTAACGGTCGTTTCGTTGCCGATATGAAGTCGCCCCGCACCCCCGATAACGAGGAGCCGGCTGCCGAGCGCGCCTGCGACTTCCGCCCCGTCGACAAGGGCTTCACCGAGGAGATGGCGCTGGCCGAGGCCGAGCGCTGCCTCAACTGCAAGAAGCCGTTCTGTGTTGAGGGCTGCCCCGTCAACATCAACATCCCCCGCTTTATCGAGCAAATCCGCGAGAAAGACTTTGGCGGCGCCCTCGATACCATCCGCGAGGACTCCATGCTTCCCGCTATCTGCGGCCGTGTCTGCCCGCAGGAGAACCAGTGCGAGGGCAAGTGCATCCGTGGTAAGAAGTCCGAGCCCGTGGCCATCGGCCAGCTCGAGCGCTTCCTGGGTGACCGCCCCGAGCTCGCTTCCACGCCCAAGATGGCTCCCAAGAACGGCAAGAAGGTCGCCGTCGTCGGCTCCGGCCCGTCCGGCATCACCTGCGCCGGCGAGCTCGCCCGCAACGGCTTTGACGTTACCGTCTTTGAGGCCTTCTTCACCGGTGGCGGTGTGCTGGTCTACGGCATCCCCGAGTTCCGTCTGCCCAAGGCGGTCGTCAAGCGCGAGATTGACGGCCTGGAGGACATGGGCGTCAAGTTTGAGTACAACTCCGTCGTGGGCAACATGGCCACGGCTGAGGAGCTGTTCGAGCAGGGCTTCGACGCCATCTACGTGGCGACCGGCGCTGGCCTGCCCAAGTTCCTCAACGTCCCCGGCGAGAACCTGCCCAACGTCTTCTTCGCGAACGAGTACCTCACCCGCGTGAACCTGATGAAGGCCAACAAGTTCCCCGAGTACGACACCCCCACCAAGCACGGCAAGAACGTCGTCGTCTTTGGTGGCGGCAACGTGGCTATGGACGCCGTCCGTACCGCCAAGCGTCTGGGCGCCGAGCACGCCATCATCGCTTACCGCCGTACCGAGGACGAGATGCCCTGCCGTCGCGCCGAGCTGCACCATGCTAAGGCCGAGGGCGTCGAGGTTCTGCCGCTCGTTTCCCCGCTCGAGTTTGTCGCTGGCGAGGACGGCTCCGTGTGTGCCGTCAAGGTCCAGAAGATGGAGCTCGGCGAGCCCGACGAGTCCGGCCGTCGTCGCCCGGTGCCCATCGAGGGCGCCATCGAAGAGATTCCCTGCGACGTCGCAATCTCGGCTATCGGCACCAACGCCAACCCCTTCGCTGCCAAGATCGGCGGCAAGATGGAGCTCAACAAGTGGGGCTACATCGTCGCTGACGAGGAGACCGGTCAGACCACCGATCCCCGCATCTGGGCCGGCGGCGACATCGTCACCGGTGCCGCTACGGTCATTCTGGCGATGGGCGCCGGCAAGAAGGCCGCCGCTTCCATCACCAAGAGCCTGCTGGGCGAGTAATCACCCTCAGCGTTAGCCATCAAACGGCAAAGTCCCCGTCGAGCACACGCCCGGCGGGGACTTTTTCTATGCCGGCCGCCCGATCACCACGATGGGGACAGGCACCTTTGTGGTGGTTGGGGGCCTGGTCGGTCGTTTTGTCTCGATCTGTAACAGTTAGACCCTGTTGAGCCTCGTAGTTGTTACAGATCAAGATATTGTGCGAACATCCGCCTGTTCATCTCAATCTGTAACAGTTAGAGGTCAAATTCCCCGCTACGTGTTACAGATCGAGACATTAGGTTGGCGGCCGAACAGTTCATCTCAATCTGTAACACCTGGAGCCGTTTTGGGCAGCTTGGTGTTACAGATCGAGATTTTGCTAAAGCCGAGGATGGGCGCTGTCGCCAAAACCTAACGCTTGCGACGCTTGGTCGCGGCGATGCCGGCGGCGGCAACGGTTGCGCCGGCGATGCCCAGGGCGGCGACCGTCATCGCGGCGGAGTCACCCGTGCCGGCAAGCTCCGTACCACCGGACTTCTTGCCGTTCTTGCCCTTACCCTTGGACTTGTTCGTCGTCACCGTGGTCGTCGTCGAAGCCGAGACGCCCGCAGGTACCCCAGTGCCGCCAGAGCCATCCGTACCGCCGCCCTGCTCGCCGCCGTCAGGCGTCGGCTCGGGCTCTGGCTTCAGGCTGGGATCGGGCGTCGGCTCAGGCGCCGCCTCATCGGTCACCGTAATCGTAATGTTCAGACGCTCGGAATACTCGCTGTACGACATGCCAGGGCGCTGTGCCGCAATGCGCACATACATGTTGCTATCGAGCGCAATAGGCTCGGTGTACTTTACGCGGCCTTCGTCACGGCAGGGGCAGGTGTCGTTAGTGGTGTACCAAATCGTCGTGCCATCCTCGGCAGAAAGCTCCAGCTTCGTGCCCTTGGGCACCGTAATGTAGTTCTCCTTGGGCGACCATGCACCAAACGTCGTCGCACCAATCGTCGCCACCGGTCGCGCCGGTCGCACTGCCTCGGCAGACACGCGAACGTCGACCTGCTTGGACAACGCCATGCCGTCCACCGCCGCCGTCAACGTCGTCAAACCGGGCAGAGCACCATGCAGCACAAACGTCGCCGCGCCGTCCTCGCCCGTCACGGCCTGGGTGGCATCGACAGAGCAGATAGCCGAGGACTCCAGCCCAACACTAACCTTTGCGCCCGCAAACGGCTTGCCCGCCTTATCGGTCACGTGCGCCACCAGCTCAAAGTCACTGCCCTCAAGCATGGTCACGGCCTGCTCCACGTTGAGCTTGAGCTTGTCGGCACGAACGCCCACGACAAGCTCGCCACTTGCCCAGCGCGCCATGGCCGTGCCAGCGTAGTTGCGAGCACCGTCGAGCTCAAACGCCACCGTCGAGCCCGCCTCACACGCATCGGCATAGCGAATACGCAGCACGCGCGACAGCGGCTTGCCATTGGGATCGTCCTGCTTGTCGAGCCACGTATACGTCACGTCGCCCAAGCCCTGCGCGCACAATGCGACCAGGGCATCGTCGCTCGCATCCATATACTGCGCAAACTCAACCTCGATGCAATCGGTATAGGCATGGGCCGAAGCTACCTCGGGCGCCGCCGTCGACACCAAACCGATGTTCACCTCAGTCTGAATCGGCGGCACGCGCAGCCAAGCCGAACGCGCCTCCTCATACCCGTCCTTGGTCACGCGCACCTGATACCAGCCGGTCGGCGTATTCCAGTTGTAAGCACCGTCCGCACCCGTCGCAAGCGGATTGTCCTGCTCATACTCCTCGGCATCCCAACGCACTGCATTGGTACCGGCCGCATCGTCGGCGCTCCACAGCTCAACCGCCGCGCCTTCAACCGTATTGGACAGCAGGCCCTCGTACACCACGCCCGCAGGGTCGGGTGCTGCCTTGGCAGGCACATTGCGATAACGCGCCTCGAAGATCGACTGCATCTTTTCATCCGAGATCAAGCCGTCCTTGTTGGCCTTGTAGACCTCGGCATCGGTCAGCTCGCCCCAGTTAACCGTAATACGATTCTGGCACGCGCGCTCCACCTGCTCGCAGGCAACATCGTAGGCGCATTCGGCATTGGTCAGCTTAATCGCGCGCTCCGAACCTACGCTGGTCGAAGCCGCGTCATAGGCAGCGCCCACCACGGTACCCGCCGAACCGGCCGTCAGCACGCCGGCGACTGTCATAATAGAGCCCACTGCCACATCGGTGCTGTCGTGGCAGAGCTGGCGATACAGCAGATCCTCAAACGCACGCGCCTTCTCCATGGCGTCACGCAGCGCGTAAATGCACTTCCAGTCGTCCTCGGTCTTCTCGGGCTTGGCAAGCAAGCGCGTATGCTGAAGCTCATAACCCTCGCGCTCGCCCTTCACCTTCTGCATACGGACGTTCACGTTCTCCCAGTTCTTGCTGGCATCGTTCACGCCGTAAATGCCGGTAAAGATGCCGATGCCCTGGGTCGCCGCGGGAAACGCCTGGCCGGCCGCCTTCCACGCATCGGTCTTAAAGACCTGGCCGAACATCTCGCACTCGATCTTATAGCTCTTGAGCGAACGGATCGTGCGGATGAGCTTCATATGGGCGCTCACGTCGCCGTTACGCTTCCAAGCCATAAGCCAGCCGCGAATCGTAGAGTTATTGAGGCTATGGACCACATTCCAGTTATCGTACAGATTGTCCAGAATGTCACACTGCATGGCGATCGAGTTAAACAGAAGCGCCTGGTTCTTGTTGTTATTGGAGTTCTCGATAAACTCCGACTCGATATAGGCCGTCTGCTCGCCATCGGGCGCGGCGACCTTAAAGCCCTTGACGGTATCGTCGTCAGCCGCCTTGTAGCTCAGCGAGCTGCCGAGCGCCTGGCCCAAATCGTTAAACCCGCTCGTCGACTGGCCGTTGTACTCGCTGGCCTTAATGCCCGCACATTTGTTGAGCGCCGCAGCGGTTGCGTCATTCCAGCTTCCGTATTGGTTGAGCCGGCCGATACCCATCGACTGGCCCACCAGATCCTCGGCCTGCTGGGCAATAAACTCCGCTCGCGATGCATGGTCGACGAACTCCTTGATGGCGGCCGCATCCGCAGCGTTTGAGCCCTGGGCCGCCGCGAGTTCCTGATACCAATCCTCGCTGGTGCCGTAAGCATCCTCAAAGATCATCTTGTCCACATTGACGCCGTAGCTGTCGCCCTGCTTGGTTAGCAGCGCCGCCGACCCGCCGACCGCAGCCTTGAGCTCAGCCGCAAACTGCGCGGCCTCGTCATTGTCAGCATCATCACCCTCGCCGTCGCCGGCGGCAGGGGCACGGCGGGCCTTGCGAGCAGCACCACCCTGGGCCTCGCCCTCTTTACCGCCCTTCTCTTCCTCGGCAAACGCATCGGCGACCATCTGGTCAATCGCGTCGTTAAAGGCCTCGTCGACATCATTAAACGAGTTATCCATCATATACTCGTGCCACTGCTGCACGGCATTCGAGAACTCCTGCTGGCGCTCCTCGGCCGCGGCGGAATGCTTTTTGGCCGAAGCTTTGGCGTCAAAACTCAGCATGGTCATAAGCTGAGCATTGGAGATGCGGTAGGTCTGCGGCATAAAGATCTGCTCAAAGTTGCCGCAGTTCACATAGGTCGAGTCATTCGCCTTGTTAAACTCGTCGAGCAGCTTAAGGTAACCCTCGTCCACATACTCCGCCACATAGCGCACACGGGTGCCCTCGCGCGACTTTTGAGTCAGAGGAATCGTCACCGTCTTGCCATCCACGCAGTCCACGTACAGGTCGAGCGTGTCGGCGGCCTCTTCGTTTCCCACCTCGAGTGTGATGTCAAAGGTCCAGTAGGCGTTCTTCTTTTGTGGCAGATGATGGAAGGTCCACAGGCTCTTGCCGGTGTCCTTGCCGTCCTTGACCAAGTTTTGCGTACCGCCACGATACGTCACATCAAAGTTCCAGACCGAAGCACCCGGAACATAGCGCACATAATTGCGAGCCGTCACTTCTGCAGCAGCGGCGGCGACATCGGTCGAGCCCACGCGCGCTTCGAGCGTCACACGCTCGGCGGCAAGCGTATCCTGCGGCAGTTCGTATTCAATCTTGGCACGGCCGAGCTTATTGGTCTTGCCGGTGTACTTTGCAGCCGACGAGCCCGTCCCCACGGTGAGCTGCACGCTCTTGCCCGGCGCTGCATAAACGTAGGCCACATTGCCCAGCAGGCTGTGAACATCGGTGTTGTCGACCTCGATGCGCGATCCGCTAACCTCGAGTGTGGTGCTTCCCAGCGGCAATGTCACCTCGCCCAGCGTAATGAGCGGCGAGACGGCATAGATGCCCGCGGCCTTAGGCTTAAAGCGCACAAACACATCGGCGCCCATGCCCTTCTTCATATCGAGAACGAGGTTGTCGCCCTCCCAAGTTGTGGCAGCCCACATGGCATCGGAGCTGGCGCCGGCTTCGCGAGCGCCTGCGGACACATCCTCGACGGCATCCTTGGCCAGAGGAATCTCAATCTTGGCAGCCTGGCTGTCCTTGAGCTCGTAATGAATGCGCAGCTCGGTCTCCGCGCCAACGACCGCGGACGAATCAGCGATAACCGAGCCCGCCGTCAGCCCGCGCTCGGCACGATACGTCTCCACGTCAAACGTGGGGACGTCGAGCGTCACGTCGAGCTGTTTGCCGTCCTCAATCTTCACCTGCTTTTGCGCGATATGCTTACCCACGGTCAGCCCTAGGCGGCTAAACGTGGAATAGCTCGTCGCTTGGATGTCGTAGCTCGTCTTGTTAAAGGCGACGATGGTGTATGAACCGGCCTTAAGGCGCGGCGTCCCGGCCTTCATGATAGGCGTGGCGCCATCGTCTTCGTAACCCATCAAATAGGTGACGCCGTCGGCGACTAGCTTGCCGTCGGACGTACGGAACACCAGCACGCGGTTGGCGCCCTGGTAGTCGCCCTTGGTCGTGACCGTCGCCGTGCCCCAGGGCTTCAAGTCGATATCGACCTTGCCGGCCGAAGGCTTCACCGTCGCCGTCGCCCCACCCAGCTTGAGGCTGTCTTTGGGCTCGAGCGTTATCTCCAGATCCTGGTCCGCGTCGGCAATGGCCTGCGACACCACGAGCGCTGTGCCCTGGATACGGAAGTCGTTTTCCTTGTCACCCTTGGCAGGCTTAAGCGTCTTGCCGCCGCTCTTCACCGTCAGATCGATGTTATCGAGACTATCGAGCTCAATGCGTTCGGTCTTATCCTGGCCTGCGACCGGTTCGAGATAGCCCACATTGAGTTCAATCGCGCGCGAAGCCGGAATCTTGGTAAAGTCCTCCGCCTTAATCTCTCCGATATTCCATGTGCCCGTCATCTGGTCGCCCGGGCGCGCCAGCACCATGTCATAGTAACCGCTGAGCGAAATGCGCAGGGTGGCTGCTGTCTTGGAGAGAGCGTCCGCTGTAAAGCTGCCGTCATCGCCAACCGCCAGCGGCGTGGACTGCCCCGCCTGCACGAGTGTAGCCGTCGCGCTCTGGGGAAGTTTGCCCGTCACCTGGGCCGCCTCGCCCATCCACTCAAACGTATAGGCAGGCTTCGAGGAATCGACGGAGTCCTTGCGATCGGCCACGGCATCGGCAAGCTTTTTGACCATCGAGGGGTTGCCAGCCGAATCGGTCGCATAGGCATAGATGGTCTGGCCTTCACTAAAGGGAATCGCATACGTTACGCCATCGATTGTCACGCGCTCATTATAGTCGCCCGGATAGCCCGCCTCACCAAACTGAAGATCGGGGTTCATCACGCGCAGGGCAACGGCATTATGGTTCGTCTCGTTTCCGTATCTCGTGTTCTCAAAAGCTCCCCACTCTATCATTTCCACGCTTTTGGGTAGCACAATCTCTTTGCCGGCAATCGCAGGATCAAGAGAGGCGAACGCGTGCGCTCCGATATATTTAACGCCGTCGCCGATCGTCGCCGACGACACATGCGAGCACCCGTCAAAGGCATTGCGCTCAATCCGCTCCACCGTGCCCGGCACATTGATCTGCGTAAAGGTGAGCACTGTTGTGTCCGAGACATAGAACTGTGGCACGCCGCAATAGGCGAATGCAAGATAGTCGATAGTTTTGACCGAAGGCGGCAGCGTTGCCACCACCTTGTCGTCAAGTTGTTCACATTCCTTAAAGGCCTGCTCGGGAATCGTGGTAAAGGCCGCGTTGTTGGGCCAGGTTACCGTTTGGAGCGTCTTGCTTTTGTAGAATGCATAGCTCTTGAGCTCCTCGACCGAATCGGGCAGTGCGATCTCTTTGATGCTGCTGCCGCCCAAGCCTCCAACCGAGCGGACATGCGAATTAGGGGCGAAGGTGATCGATGTGAGCGCAGCGCTTCCCATACCCGTAAGGCTTACGACATTTTTGTCGTCGATGGTCGAGGGCACCTCCAACGTGGTAATGCCCGCGTCGCCATACTCGATAGAAATTTCGTTGGTGAGGCTATCAATCGAGAAGTAGTACTGCGCGGGGGTCTGTTCGCCGGCCACGTAGCCATCGTCGTATTCGTCCTTTACGCCCGTGGCGCCCTTCGAGGTTGCCCAGAGTTCAAGTTCCTCGTTCCAGGTTGCTTCGGCTTCGGCGGTCTCCTCCTGCTTCTGCTGTTCGGCGAGCTCCTTGCCCTCGACAAGATCGGTGGCAAGCGTACCCGCAGGTGTGCTCTCGGTCTGCCCGGCGCCCGTCAGGCCCGCCGCCGATGCAATCTCGGAGGCCGGGGGCGTAGGGGTGTCACCGGTATCGAGCACCGTGGGGTCGGCAGCGCCGGCATCGGGCGCGGGGTCGGCGGAAGCAGAGTCTGACGTTTGGGCGTCAGCCGAATCGGCGGGAGCGGCGTCGGCTGCTTGGCCGTTATCCGTCTGCGCAAAAGTGCCGTCGGTGGTGAGGGTCTCGGCAAACGCGCCCGCGGGCAACGAGCCCGTCACCATGGTGAGGGTCACCGCGGCAACGGTCAGGCGGCGGCAAAGCGCTCGAACAGTAGTCCACCTCATGGTCGTTCCTTTCCTGCAAACCAAAAGTCATCCAGCGTAATCGTCGTCCAAAAACAAAGCGAACGGTAGGTTCATATATACGAACCTACCGTTCTACCTGCGCAAACCGCCACAAAGGGGACAGGCACCTTTGCGGTGGTTCTGGACTCGGCCGGTCGGTTTGTCTCGATCTGTAACAGTTAGAGGTCAAATTCCCCACTTGGTGTTACAGATTGAGATTTTGTAAAAGCCGAGGATAGGCACCGCCACCAAAACCTAACGCTTGCGGCGCTTGGTCGCGGCGATGCCGGCGGCGGCTACGGTTGCGCCGGCGATGCCTAGGGCGACGACCGTCATCGCGGTGGCGTCACCCGTGGCGGCCAGGACGGCGTCGGATTTCTTGGCTGGCGCGGTTTTCTCAACCGTCTTGGTCGTGGCGGTTGTCGTGGTCGGCTTGGCCGCGGGCTTAGTTTCAGGCTTGGCCTCCGGTTTCTGCTCGGGCTTCGTGTCGGGCTTCACCTCAGGCTGCGGTGTCGGCTTGGGATCCGGCGTAGGCTGCGGATCGGGAGCCGGCGTGGCCTCGGGCGTAAACGTCAAATCGGTGTTGAGCCACAGGGTGTAGATCCAACCGCTGTCCTCATCGGATACGCTATCCGCGACCTGGTAGCCGCACTCCTGGCCGTTGATCACCAGCTTGGTGTCGGGCGTAAAGTAGAAGCCGCGCGCGGACTTGAGGTAGATACCGTAGCGATAGGTCACGCCGGGCTTAAAGACGTCGATGTGATTCGTGATGTTCTGATCCCAGAACTTCTGGGAGTTCACTTCGCTGCCATCGCTGCCCGTCCAGAACTCACACTGGGGAAGGGAGTTGGAGCCCGTCGGAACATTCGCCGTAAAGACCGG
>CABURG010000015.1 GCA_902493835.1 uncultured Collinsella sp.
GGCTGGGATAGAATGTCGCTGTGGGCCATCGTCTTTCCTTTCGTCGAATATCTAGGCACTGACGATTTTAGGCGATGGCCCTCCCTTGCTTCTTACACCACGACTGTACGCGCCACCCCGGCTCCAAGAGGTCGTGGACAAAAAGGGGCAAATATGAGTACTGTTACCATTTTAGTAGCAGGCAAAACCACCCAAAATGGCGCCCATGCGGTAGCGCGTGACCCTTCCAGTTGACCAGAATGGCCGGCTTAGGACTTGGAGCTCCGCTTTTAATGAACGGATTTTTAGATATGTTCATTATTTTCTTGGTCGTAAATGCTATCAGCCAGGCAACAGTACTCATATTTGGCATTTTTGTCCACACACATATTACTAACCCCCTATAACAGGCAAAAAACAGACCGCAACCCATGGCGGCGGCCTGTTTGGAGTCCAAAAGAGGCGCTAAGCGCTGTAGCCCATCGCCTGCAGGACAAACATGACGACCGTGAGCACCGTAATCACGGCGATAGTCGCCCAAGTAAGCACGTTCCACACGCGGCCGTTGCGGTTAGCGCCCATAATGTGACGGTCAGCGGCAATAACCACCTGGAACACCAGAACCACGGGCAGTAGCACGCCATTGATGACCTGCGAGGTCATCATAATCTGGAACAGATCGACGCCGGGCATAAGCACCAGCACGGCAGAGATACCGATGATGGCCGTAATGATGCCGCGATAGACCGGGGCCTCGTCCCAGCTGCGGTCGGCACCGCGCTCCCAGCCAAATGCCTCGCAGATAGCGCTCGACGTAACGCCCGGCAGCACGCAGGCGGCCAAGAAGCTCGCCGCGACCAGGCCCGAGGCAAACAGTACCGTGGACCACTGACCCGCAATAGGCTCCAGCGCGCGGGCAGCATCGGCAGCATCGCTTATCTGAATACCCGCCGGGAACAACACCGTACCGGTCGTGATGATAATAAAGCCGGCAATGACATCGGCGGCAAGCGAGCCGCTCACGGTATCGATGCGCTGCAGCACGATATCGTCCTCGCCCGCGTTCTTATCGACCACGTTGTTCTGCGCCAAGAAGATCATCCACGGCGCGATGGTGGTACCGATCGTTGCGACCACGAGCGACACGTAGCTGGGGTCATTTTGAATGTTAGGCACGACCAAGTCGACCGCGACCTCACCCCAGTTGGGGCCAGCCATAAATGCAGCGACGACATAGGTCACGAACACGCAGCTCACCAGCAGCAAAATCTTCTCGATGCGCTGGAAACTACCCGACATGGTAAGCATCCACACCAGCAGCGCCACCAACGGCACCGAGATGCTCGCCGGCACGCCAAAGAGAGCAAGGCCGCTGGCGATGCCCGCAAACTCCGAAATGGTCACAGCCGTGTTGGCGATCAACAGCGCCGCCATAGCAAGTACACTCTTGCGCACGCCAAAGCGCTCGCGAATGAGCGATGCCAGGCCCTTGCCCGTGACGCAGCCGCAGCGCGCCGCGGTCTCCTGCGTCACGATGAGCAGCACAGTCATGACGGGAAGCATCCAGAGCATCTTATAGCCATAGCTGGCGCCCGCGCTGGAATACGTTGCAATGCCGCCGGCGTCATTGCCCGAAAGCGCCGCCAGCAGACCGGGACCCATAGCGCCAAAGATGGCCGCGATGGTCAACTTTTGCTTGGTGCCCGACTTTTGCTTGGTATTTTGCACGCGACCACCTAACCCATGACCGACATGGTGAGCAGCACCGCAACGGCGCAGTACGCTATGCACGAGATCATGACGGCAATAACGTTCATGGCGGTGCCCGACGTGTTGAGGTCATGCTCGTCACGCCAGAACAGCACCATCAGGTAAATCACGGCGCTCATGTTGCCAACCAGGCAAATGATGGCAGCGATATTAAAGCAGCCGGTAAAGAGCTGCTCCTCAAACATGGGCGCACCGGGGAACGCGGCAGTGCGCACCAGCTGCGCGCACAGGTAAGTAACAAGCGAAAGGATCAGGCCCATACCCGTGCTCTGGAAGAAGAATCCCAGGTACGGTTTGGGCTCGTCGTCGTGACCGTCGTACTCGAGGAAGTAGTTCTTGACGAACGACACCATGCGCGAGGCCGCCAGCAGCACGAGCGGCATGGCGCACATGGGGAACACCACCAGATGCGCGGAGCCCAGCGCCGTCCCCAGCACCGTCGCCATAATGCACGAGGCGATGCCCCACACGACGACCCAGTACTGACGATGCACGAACCAGCTGAGCACGTTCGTCGAGTCGTCCGACGCGCTATCGCCCGAGCCGACACCGGCGATCTGCAGGTCCTCCTGATGCTCCTCGGCGATAACGTCCATGGCGTCGTCGAAGGTCACGATGCCCAGGATATGACGGTTCTCGTCGCAGACAGGGATGGCAACCAGGTCGTACTTGGTCATCTCGTCCGTCACGTCTTCCTGGTCCTCGTCGGGCGACACGTAGACCAGGTCGCGATAGGCGAGCTGGCCCAGCGTGGCATCGCGGTCGGCCACGATCAACGTGCGCAGCGAGAGCACGCCGGTGAGCATGCCGCTCGGATCCTCGGTATAGACGTAATAGACACTCTCGAAGTCCTCATCGAGTTTGCGAATCGCCTCGATGGCATCGCCGACCGTCGCCGTGGCGGGCAGCGAGACAAACTCCGAGGTCATGATGCGGCCGGCGGTGTTGTCCTCATAGCCCAGCAGGTTACGAATCGCCTTCTCCTCCTTGACGCCCATCAGGCGCAGGAGCTTCTCGGCCTTCTCGTAATCGAGCTCGTCGATCAGGTCGGCGGCGTCGTCCGGGTCCATCATGGCCAGCATCGACGATGCGTCCGTGTCGGACAGGCCCTCGAGCATCTCGGTCATAAGCTCGTCGTCATCGAACTCCGAGATGGCCTCGGCGGCCTGGGCAGTATCGAGCTGTGCAAACACCTGCGCACGCAGGCGCGGGTCGAGCTGCTCGATAATGTCGGCGATGTCGGCAGGGTGCAGCTCGCCGAGCGTCTTATGCGACACCGAGAGTTGAATGTTCTTGGTCGAGCGATCGAGCAGGTCCATGTAGGACCAAGCGATGATGTCCTCACTGAGCGGCTTGCCCAGGTGCTTCATAAAGCCTTCGACGATATGCTCGAGTGCGGGGCTGATCGCGCGTAGCAGACCGCGGGCGCCCACTTCGGCGCCCAGCAGGCGCAGCTGATTTTCGCCCGACATGGAAAACTTGATGTCGTTTACGCGCACGACCTTCATGCCCTGCGTGTCGACGATCTGCTTGTTGAGCACGTCGCGGGCAAGCAAGAGTTCGGTCGGCTGCAGGTACGAAAAACGGATTTCGGTGGCCGACGTCTTAAGGTGTACACCCGTCTCGTCGATACGGTCGACCCATTTGCGCCAGCTGATCATAAACGGCGTCTTGCCGGGTCCGCGGAACGCGAGCGACGTCACGTGCGGAAAAACTTCGCCGGTAGCAATACCAAAATCGTTCACCACGCCGAGCTTTTCGCCATCGACGTCCAAGACCGGCAATTTGAGCATCTCACTCAGATAATTCAATGGTGCTCCCCATCATTATTCCTCCGGACGCGGCCGCATGTGCGACGTCCGGGGGCTTCTGGATATGTATACGCATGCGCGGGCGGCACGCCGCTCGACGCTTACACCCCGTGCATGCGCAAAAAGCACCTGCATGGGGTCATCGACTGTATGGTCGAGGTTTGGATTTCACCTGTAACCTTTCTCTTGACCCTCATTAACCGCAGTAACTATAGCATCAGCATCGCCCTGCGGCATCGAATTTATGCGCTGCACATTGCAGGCATACCAAACGCTGACGCATCCGTGACATAGTCATTGGGGACGTTCTTAAATGACTACCCAATGACTACTCTGTGGTATCTTCGTCCTCGGCAAGTTGGGGGAACACGGCGTCCTTGGGCATGGTGACCTTCGTCAGCGAGGTGAGCTTTTTGCTCAATGCCGTGTCCGTCTTGACCAGGTCGCTGAGCGTCACGATCTTGTAGCCGTCGGCAATGAGGCCGTCGATAATCTGCGGCAGCGCCTCGAGCGTCTGCTCGGCGCATTCGTCTCTATCGGTGAGCAGCACGATATTGCCCGGCGTCACCGAATCGAGCACCGTCGAGACCTGCTCGTCGACACCGTTGAGCAGCCAGTCGCCCGAGTCAATATTCCACGAGACCACGGCGGAGACCAGGTCCATCGCATCAATCCAGTTTTGCTCGTCAAAGGCAGCGTAGGGAGCACGCAGCAGCATCGTCTTCACGCCGGTCGCCGACTTAATCGCATCGGTGCCTTTCGTGATCTGTTCGCGTACCGCCTCACGGTCCTGACCCTTGAGCGAATCGTCGCTGTAGCTGTTGGATCCGATCTCGCACCCGGCATCGACAATCGCCTTGGCCGTGGCAGGCGAGGCCTCGGCCGCATCGCCCGAAAGGAAGAACGTCGCGGTGACGCCCTTTTCCTTGAGCACCTGCAAGATCTGTTTGGTGGCGCCGCTCGGACCCTCGTCAAACGTCAGCGCCACGTACTTTTTGTTGCCCTTGGGCGCCACGCTGGCGCACGCAACAACGCAATCGGTGGCGGGCACGACCTCGCCGCGGTCCTGCGTCTTGCCCGATTGCTCACCAACCCACACCTCGGAGCGGCCCTGGGCACCCCACGTCTGCACATACTCGATAGCGCCCGTGCCCTCGACCTTGAGCTTGGGCTCGATAACCGTAGCCTGAACCTCGTGCTTCTCGTAGGTGTTACGGCCATCCTTGACCGTCACCTTCTCGCCACCCTCAAGTTCGCGGCTATCCCATTTGCCCTGCTTCACGCGCTTGCCGTCGACCTTCACCGACAGCTTTTCGCCTCCATGGCGCTTGAGCACGCTGTCATCGACGGCCAGCAGGTCGCCTGCGTCGTAGGTGTCAGCCAATTCCTGGTCGTCGATGAGATTCTGCAGCGTAGAGCCCACGCGCACTGCGGTCTTCTGGCCGTTGAGCTCCACATCCACACTGCGGTTGACGTAGCCCACGACGGCAGCGATAAACAGCACGAGCGCGCAACCCACGGCGATGAGCGCATAGGGCAGGCGAGACGAACGACGGGGCGTACGGCTGTTGCCGATGCGCGCGCTGCGATCGCTAAACCCGCGGCTATGGTTGAGGTACATCGCGCCGGGCTTACGGTGACGCTTGCGCTGACCGCTGGGCAGCTGCCCCAGATCGCGGCGCGCCGTCGGACGCGCACCCGAACGCCCGTTTAAGTTGGATCCGTTTTGGCGCATGTGCCCTCCCCCATAAACACAGCAAGCCGGAGCAACAGGTCTCCGGCTTGCCTCCCATCATTTGGTACGTCGCTATTTTGTAGCTTTTGACGAGCCTCCGCTCGCCTTTTGGTATTCGTCCTTAAAGGCCTTGAACATGCCGCGCGTCTTGCCGAGCTGCTTGCCCAGTGCGCGACTGCCCTTGTCCACGGCAACCGATCCCTTGTCGTCGAGCACCTTGGCGCCCTTTTTGACCTTGTCGCCCACCACGACGCTGGCCTCGGCGGCCTTGGCAGCCGCACCGCCCGAATACCCGAGCGACTTGACCTCGTCCGAGACGACCATCGCGCCGTTCTCGTAGCCGCGCAGCATCGTCGGCGGCACCTGCGTGTCACCAACCAAAACACTCGAAGCAGCACCGGCGGTCACATAGAATGCCTGCACGATGCCCGAGCGTGGCTTGAACTCAACGTCCGAGCAATAGCCCACGACGTCGCCCGATTCCGTGCGCACGTCCATACCGACCCAGATGATGCAATCGTCCAGGTTGATGTCGAGGCGCTTGGCGGCGGCGGCATCGTACGTGTCCTTGACGTCGTCGACCGCGATGGCGCCCTCGTAGACGCCAATGGCATCGAGCGCCACAAATCGGTCGGGGCGCTCGATCATGCCCGCGATATCGGACTGGCGGACCATAAAGCCGACCACGCGCGTACCGCCCGGGGTAAAGACCGGAAAGTGAATCTTTCCGAGCTTTTTAGGGCTGCGCGGCGTGCCGTCCTTTTTGGTGCGCTTGTCCTCGGTAGGCTTGCGATAGATCTTGGCGCCGACAAAATCCCCGGCGCGCATTATGCCTCGGTCGAGGGCTCCGCAGCCTCGGTATCAGCCTCGACGGCATTCTCGACCACGACGTCGGCGGCAGGCGTCACGTTGCCGCCCGAAATGGCGTCGTTGAGCTGCTCGCGCAGCTGGTCCATGCGCTCGCGGGCAAGGTCGACCTTGGCGCGCAGGTCGTCGGTCTTGGCGTCGACCATCGGGCCAAAGTCATTCACCGCAGCACGGGCCTCCTCGGCGCTGTGCTCGTAGGTGTCGCGCATATTGTCCCAGGCGTCGTTGGCGATATCGGCAGCCATGGCGCGGGTCTCGGCGCCCGAGCGCGGGGCCAGAGCAACGCCGACAATAGCGCCGGCAGCGGCGCCAAAAAGTGCGCCGGAGACAAAGCTGAAAGTCTTACCCATGATCATTCCTCTCCTGCGGGCACGTCGGTGCCCACCGTTTGAATGCTGTCCATTATACCCGCAGCGCATCACTTGCCGCTCCGCTCATCTGCGTACGGCAAAGGCGCAGGTACGTGATGGTGATAAACGCGTAGGCCTACTCCTGAGGCATAGCCGGCATGGCCACCGTGGCACCCGGGTCCTCGCCGGCGCCGTCCACGAGCGGCAGGCCGCCCTCATGCGCAGGTCCTGCCGGAACCGTCGCCGCACCGCCAAAGACGGCAGCGGAGGCCTCGTGGTTCTCGGCAACCGCACCCTCGGTATCAATCGCCACCTGGGGCTCGTCGTCAAAGTTGGGGACGCCCTGGGGCTCGGTGGGAACAGGCTCGGCGGTCGCATCGGCAACGGGCTCGGAGTCGACCGGCACATCGCCCTCGTCAGCGCCCTCGTCCTCGGCAGCATCTTCGCCGTTCGCAGCGGCGACGGCCTCGTGAGGATCCTTGCCCTCGGCCTCGGCGCGCATGCCCAGCACCAGGTTGCGCAGGCCTGCGACCGTGCCTTCCACGTCGGGGGCAGGCTGGTCGGCGTGCAGATAGGCCCAGTCCATCATAAAGGTGGCCGAAGACAGCGCGCCGATGGCCAGCGCGTCGTCGGGGCACGAAAGCTCAACCTCAAAGACGCGCTCGTCGTGCTCGCTTACGCGCGTGCGGCCGCACGAGATGCTACCGGCAAGACCGGTCTCGTTCATGAGCTCGACCGTCACATGCTCCAGCAGGTGGCAGAGCTCGGTCTGGCCCATGCAGTCCTGGAACTCGCGGCCGGAATCGCCCAGGCACAGGTGCTTGGCAATAGCGGGCACCAGGTAGTACACGCGCGCCGTGGCCTCGATGTCCTCCGAGGTCATGAGCGGCATGCCGGGGTTCACCAGCACATGCGCGCAGATCTTGTCCTCGCTGACGGTGACCTTAAGGATGTTGAACAGGCCTGCCATAACTCTCCCCTACTCTTCCTTGTCCTACTCGTCGCCGTCGTGCGGATTCGCGGAACCCGCACTCGGCGTCGTCGGCTCGTCTACCGAAGACTCGGAATCCTTCTTATCGGTTTCGGCCGGAGCGATCACGCGAATGAGCGAGATGCGCTGGCCACGCATCGACTGCACTTTAAACTTGTACCCCGCGACCTCAAACACCTCTCCGATGTCGGGCACCGAGTCGCAAAGCTCCAAAATCCAGCCGGCGATGGTCTCATAATCATCGCTTTCCTCGAGCGGCCAACCAAGCTCAATCGCGTCATCGCACGAAAAACGCCCATCAACGAGCCACTCGCGGCGCGAAAGGCGCGTGAGATACTTGTTGTCGGGGTCGAACTCGTCCTCGATCTCGCCGACGATCTCCTCGACGATGTCCTCGATGGTGATGATGCCGGCCGTGCCGCCGTACTCGTCCACGACCACCACGATCTGGTCGTGCGAGGTCTGCATCTCGGACAGCAGCGGCAGGATGTCCTTGGTGTCGGGCACAAAGGTGGCGTCGCGCAAAAAGTCGGCGATGGGCTGGTCGCCCTTGCCGTCGAGCGCGGGCTGAATCAGGTCCTTGATGTGCGCGATGCCGGCGACGTTGTCGGGATCCTCGTGATAGACGGGGATGCGACTAAAGCCGGTCTGGCGCATGGTGGACAGCACGTCGGCGACCGTCTCGTCGTCCTCGCACATGGTAGTGTCCACGCGCGGCACCATGACCTCGCGGGCAACGGTGTCGCCCAGGTCGAAGATCTCGTGGATCATGCGCTTTTCCTCGTCGAGCAGGTCGTCCTGCTCCGAGACCATGTACTTGATCTCTTCTTCCGAGACGTTCTGACGGTCGTCGGCACTCTTGATGCGCAGAATACGGGCCAGGCCATCGGAGCAAGCGCCAGTCAGCCACACGAGCGGGCGGGCAATCTTCTGGAACACGGAAAGCGGGCCCACGACCTGCTTGGACACGCCCTCGGCATTGGCCAGGCCGATGCGCTTGGGGACGAGCTCGCCGATCACGATGGACACGAAGGCGACCGCGACGGTGATGATGACCGGCGCCAGGCCGCGTGCGATGGCGGAGAGCGGCGCGATGCCAAAGCTCATGAGCCACGTGGCGAGCGGGTCGGACAGGCTCGTCGAGGCGACGGCGGACGAGGCGAAGCCCACGAGCGTGATGGCGACCTGGATGGTGGCGAGCAGCTGGTCGGAGTCGGCAGCCAGCTTAATGGCATGCTCGGCGCGCTTGTCGCCTTCCTCGGCCTCGTGCTCCAGCACGGCGCGCTTGGCCGTGGTGAGCGCCATCTCTGACATAGAGAAGTAGCCGTTGATGAGGGTCAAAACGAGGGTGGTGATAAGGGAGATGGTTATGTCCATCGGGAGTTTCTCGAACCTCCAAGATTCGGGACGTCGGATTATAACGTTGGTGGCGGATACGGCAATTGCACTGGCGACCGAGCGGGGGCACGGGCGCTGGCGTGGTCGCTAGATTACGAAGAGGATCACCGCCATGAACTGGAAGATGCTGCCGGCGAGTACCCACAGGTGAAACACGCTGTGAAGATAGCGCACGTTTTTGGCGATATAGAACGGCACGCCCGCGGTGTAGCACACGCCGCCGACGGCGAGCAGGGCAAGTGCCACGGGGTTGAGCAGCGCCACAAGTTCGGGCAGCTTAAAGACAACGAGCCAGCCCATCAGCAGATAGACCAGGCCGCTTACCCAATGCGGCTGGCGCTCGCGCAGGAAGCACTCGAGGGCGATGCCGATGATGGCGATGGCCCATACGGCAAAGAACAGCACAGCGCCGCCGTCGTTTGCGAGCGTGATGAGGCAAAACGGCGTATAGCTGCCGGCTATGAGCAGGTAGATGCAGCTGTGATCGATGATGCGAAACACGCGCTTGGCGCGCGCGGGCTGAATCGCGTGGTAGAGCGTGGAGGCTAGGTATTCGAGGATAATGCTGACGCCATAGACAATTGCCGCGGCCATGTGGGCCGGGCCTCCGCCGCGCAGGGCGGCGAATACGATCAGGAGCACCAGGCCCGCGATACCCAGCAGGCAGCCGACACCATGGGTGACGGAGTTCATGATCTCCTCACCCACCGTGTAGTGTGGAACGGCCGCGGTCTTGGGTCGCGGCTTAGAACTGTCGCTCGAATCGGACATGCCGGTTACATCCTCCAACGTAAAGAGTTCTCAACACTATATCAAAGCGTCTGGGTACGTGCGAAATTTGCACCATACGTGACCCCTTGTTTACCCATTCTTTGCTTGTTGACGCATCAACGGCAAACGTCCATAATGCGCTTGCATTAAATGTTGATGTATTAACATCTTATAGGAAAGCTTCTTATGTCTCAAAACGCACGTTCCCATCGAAAGCTCAAGATAGCCGGCATTGTTACGTTGGTAGTCGTTGTCGCGCTACTGGGGTTTGCCGGCAACTTCTTGTTCGACTTTGCCCTGAATCCCCAAGCGCCCTACACCATGAAGATGATGCAGGACGGCAAGGACGCCGAAAAGGGCGAACAGATGGATGCCGAGAACACCGAGGCGCGGGCGTGGTTTAAGGAGAACCGCGAGAGCAGCAGCCTTACCGCAGATGACGGAACCGAGCTCGCCGCTTGGTATTTTGCCGCCTCGGAGAACGCCCACGATTACGCCGTCTGCCTGCATGGATATACCAACGAGCCCATTGGCATGGCCCGATACGCCAAGCGCTTCCACGACCGCGGCATGAACGTGCTCGCGCCTGCCGCACGCGCCCACGAGCGCTCCGGCGGCGACTATATCGGCATGGGCTGGCCCGAGCGCCTCGACATCGTCGCATGGATCGAGCAAATCGTTCAGGCTGACCCCGAGGCGCGCATCCTGGTCTTTGGCGAGTCGATGGGTGCGGCAACTGCCATGAACGTCGCGGGGGAATCTCTGCCCGCAAACGTGAAATGCATTATCGAGGACTGCGGTTATACAAGTGTTTGGGACGAGTTTTCTCTGCAGCTCAAGGACGTGTTTGGCCTGCCCAGCTTTCCCTTGCTCGATGTAGCAAACTTGGTGTGCAACGTGCGCGCGGGTTACGACTTTCATAAGGCGAGCAGTGTGGAGCAACTCAAACACGCGACGGTTCCCATGCTGTTTATCCACGGCGACCAGGACACCTTTGTGCCGTACGACATGCTCGACCAAAACTACGACGCATACGCCAGCAAGGTCAAGCAAAAGCTCTCCATCCATGGCGCCACCCACGCCAAGAGCGCGCAGGTCGACCCCGAACTCTACTGGAACACGGTCGACAACTTCCTCGACGAGTATTTTTAGGCAAATAGTACGGCTTACTGGTCTATCTTACCCCTAGCACTTCCAAAAAGCCGCCCGTGGGCACTGTGCTCACGGGCGGCTTTTGCTAACGTTGTGCTCCAAAGGCGCTTATTTTGTCCAATAGCTAGGCGCTACTTGACCTCGATGAGCTCATAATCGCTCGTGCCCAGGCCAATCTTCTCGGCGTGCGCGATGCACACGCGCCAGTCGGTGTCGGGATGCGTGATGCAGAAGGGATCCTTGGCCTGCTCGCCCTCCAGATGCTCGTGATTGTGCTCCATCTTGGCCGCGCTGTCGGTAAGCTCGGTGTTGGGCAGCGGCTCGGATGCCATGACGGCATCGGCGCAGGCCTGGTCGATGGCGACCGGGTCGAAGCTCGCGAACATGCCGATATCGTTGACGATAGGTGTGTCGTTTTCGGGATGGCAATCGCAGTTGGGGCTGATATCCATAGCCAGCGAAATGTGGAAGCTGGGACGATCCTGGACAACGGCCTTGGTGTACTCGGCGATCTTGCAGTTGAGCACGTCGGCCGCGGCCTCATAGCCGGGCTTGATGCAGTCCTGGTTGCATGCCGCAATGCAGCGTCCGCAGCCCACGCAGCGATCGTGGTCGATGGCAGCCACGTGCACCGTGCGAGTGTTGCCGCTGGCAAGCTCGCGCTCGCGGGTGCCGTCGAACGAGATAGCGTTGTGCGCGCAGATCTTTTCGCAGGCATGGCAGCCAACGCAGTGCTCGGTCGCGACGTTCGGCTTGCCGGCGGCATGCTGCTCCATCTTGCCGGCACGGCTGCCGCCTCCCATGCCCAGGTTCTTCATGGCGCCGCCAAAACCGGCCTGCTCATGACCCTTAAAGTGGGTGAGGCTAATCACGATATCGGCATCCATGAGTGCCTGACCGATCTTGGCCTCGTGCACATACTCGCCGCCCTCAACCGGGACGAGCGCCTCGTCGGTGCCCTTGAGGCCGTCGGCGATGATGATCTGGCAACCCGTGGCATACGGGGTAAAGCCGTTCTGGTAGGCGGTATCGATGTGCTCGAGCGCGTTTTTGCGGCTACCCACATAGAGCGTGTTGCAGTCGGTGAGGAAGGGCTTGCCACCCAGCTCCTTCACGACATCCGCGACGGCGCGGGCGTAGTTGGGACGCAAAAAGCTCAGGTTGCCCAGCTCGCCAAAGTGAATCTTGATAGCGACGAACTTGTTCTCAAAGTCGATCTGCTCAATTCCGGCGTGACGGATGAGGCGCTTGAGCTTGTCGAGCTGGCTCTCGCGAGCATGCGTGCGCAGGTTGGTGAAGTACACCTTAGCGGGTGCTGCGGGTGCAGTTGCGGTCATAGATATATCCCCTCGGTCTATATGGCGTTACAGACATAGAGGATGGTACCAGTTAAAGCAGAGTTAAAGTCAAGTACGGTACCTAGTCGTTGGGAACGTTCTTAAATGACTACTCTTGGACTTTGAGGGCTTCGGCCAGACTGACGCGCTTGATGGAGCGCGTGTGCAGCAGCGCCACGACCAGGTAGGTCGCAAAGCCAATGCCGGCGCATGCAACCATGGACCAAGCGGGCACATAGATCTCGATATTACCGTTGTAGGCGAGCAGCATCGAGCGGAAGATGGCCGTGAGTGAGCCAATAATGACCGGCAGGCTCAGCACAAGCGACGCCACCACGCACAGCGTGATCGAGCGGATGTACAGATGCGAGATCTCGCTCTCGCGATAGCCAAAGACTTTCATGTAGCTAATCGAACGGGCGCTGTGGTCGATCACAGCCTTGGTCAGCAGGTACATAAACAGCAGGAAGATGAACACCGCAAGTCCAACCATCATGCCGATCATTTTGCTCATCATGCCGATGAACTGGTCGCCCACGGCGCGCATGTCGTCGGGCGTGGTGTCGCCGGCAAAGTAACGAGCATCGAGGTTGAGCTTCTCGTCGCTCACATAGCCATTAAAGTAGGCGGCGTCGTTGCCGAACAGCTCGTTAAAGTCGTCGATGCTCATATAGACATTCATATCCGACTTAGAGCCCCAAACGCAGTCCTTGCCCACGTACTCAAAGGAATAATTCTTGCCCTCGTACTTGTCGCGAAGCTTAACCTTCTGACCCTCGCTCCAGCCAAACTTGTCGAGCAAGCCACCGCCAAAGACGACGCATCCGTTGCCGACGTCCAGCCCTTTCCAGTAGCGCGAATCGGGCGAGATGCCGTAGATGGAAATCGTCTCCTCGCCATTTCCGCCACCGCGGTCGTATTGCAGCTGGTAGACGGCGTATTTCTCGGCCTGTGCGATTGCGCCCGCGCCGTTATCGGTCGTATTGACCGGGTGGATATCGTCGTTGTCAGTGTCGATCTTAGAGGCCTTGTCAATCAGGTCGATAGCCTCGTCGCGGTTGCAGCCGAGGGCATCGGCAAGATCGTCAAGGCGCGCGTAGAGCGCATCCTTCTTGTCCTGGACCTTGGCGAGCGCGTCCTGCGCCGCGTCCAAGCTCTCGGCAGACGGAGCGTTAGCCGCAGCGTCGGTCGCCGCCCGCGCGGCATCGGCCGCGTCGTCGAGCTCGTCATCGGCATCCTGGGCGGCGGAAAGCAGCGCGCCGTCAACCGACTGCAAGCGCTCGAGTGCCGACCACTGCTCGCGCTCCTCGGCAGTACCCTCGAGCTCCAGCGGCGCCTTGAGCGTGTACTGGTGCTCGGCGACCAGGCTCGTCTCGAGGTTGTCGGCGTAGTGCGTCATCGTGGGCAGAATCGCCAGGCCAAAGAGCAGTAGCAGCGACGCAAACGCGATGCCCACGAAGAGCGTGGCGAAGTTGCCCAGATTGCGCAGGAAGACACGCAGGCGGAAGCGGGAAACAAAACCCATGCGCTCCGGCAGTTGCATACCGCGCTTGGTACCCGACTTGCCACTCGCTTCGTGACGAAGAAATTGCAACGGCGTCTTGCCCATTTTGCGAAGCAGACCCACCAGCGTGATGAGGATGAGCGCGGCGGCGGGAACCACGGCGCACTTCACAAAGATCTCCCAGCTCCAGTACACCTGAAAGGGCGGCAGGCTGTACGAGCCGTAATAGAGGCTGCGCATGGGCTCGGTAAAGAACACAACGCCGAGCGCAGTGCCCAAAAGCGCCGCGACCACGCCCACGATAGCGGGAAGCGCAAGGTAGTGCAGCACGATCTCGCGTCGACGATAGCCGCTGGCGAGCAGCGTGCCGATGATGGCGCTCTCCTCCTCGATGGTGGCGTCGGTAAGGACCACAAAGACAAACGCCATGATCACGATGATGATGTCGAGCAACGTCGTCCACATCATGGAGTCGCCGTCTACGTCGTCGCGCGCGTAGCCAATGCCCTGGTTGGAATCGGCGTCGATGAGGTCATCCACGCGCGCATCGGCATCGGTCAGTGCCTCGACCATATCCTGCTCCGCATCGATGCGATCCGCGGTGGGGAGGTCGCGATCGGTAAAGGTGAAGGAGTACGTGTAGGCAGGCGCGCCGCCGGCATCCTCGAGCGCGGCAAAGCCGGCGTCGGTGACCTCGGCCACGCCATAGGTGATGGTGTTCACCGTAAAGTCCGAATTGTTGAGGAACAGCGCCTGGCTATCGGGCTGGGTCATGATGCCGCAGATGGTGTAGGTGCGACCCTCGAGCTCGACTTTATCGCCCACGGCGAGGTCGTTGTTGGTGGCGAAGACACGGTCGATTGCCACTTCATCGTCCGTTTTGGGCTCCTTGCCCTCACAGTAGGACGCGATATCGACCTTGGTGCGGTGCGCATAGGTGCGCAGCGTGCGCTTGGTGCCGTCGTCGCCAGCGGTCTTTTTGATGATGGCGTCGATGGAGAAATTCTTGTAGAGCGTGACGCCGCCGACGTCGCCGGCTGCATCCTCGGCGGCCTTGAGTTGATCGTCGGTAGCCTCGAAGGAGGTGGTCACGCGGCCGTCCTCAATCGTGTACGCATCGCGCATGTCGTCGATAAGGCAGCCGATGGAATGCGCTGCGAGCAAAAAGCCCGAGGTGAGAGCGATGCTTCCGCACATAAGCAAAAAGATGCCCAGGTACTTGCCGATATTGCGGCGCAGCTCGCGCAGGAGACGTTTTGCGAGAGGTGTCATGGCGCCGCCTACCAATCGAGCTCGGCGGCCGCGACGGGCGACTCGTTGAGCTCATCCTCGACGATGCGCCCGTCGCGCAGGCGCAGTACGCGATTGGCCATGCGCGCGATGGCGGCATTGTGGGTGACAATGATGATGGTGCAGCCGTAGGTGCGGTTGACATCCTCCATGAGCTGCAAGATTTCCTTGGACGTCTTGTAGTCAAGCGCGCCCGTGGGCTCGTCGCACAGCAGTAGGCCCGGGTTTTTGACGAGTGCGCGGCCGATGGCGCAGCGCTGCTGTTGGCCGCCCGAGACCTGGCGCGGGAACTTGTTGCGGTGCTCGTAGAGGCCCAGCGAGCGTAGCAGGTCGTCAATGTTGAGCGGCTTTTTGGACAGGTGTGCCGTGACCTCGATGTTCTCCTTGATGGTGAGATCGGGCACCAGATTGTAGAACTGGAAGACAAAGCCCAGCTCGCGGCGGCGGTACTCACCCAGGTCGGCGGGCTTGAGCACTGTGAGGTCGCAGCCGTCCACCATGATGGAGCCGGCGTCGGCATCCTCCAGGCCGCCGATCAGGTTGAGAAAGGTCGACTTACCCGAGCCCGAGGGCCCCAGCATGACGCAGATCTCGCCGCGGTTGATGGACGTGTCGATGCCATCGAGTACCGTCAGGCGCGCATCACCGTCGCCGTAATGCTTTTTGAGATCCTTAACCTGGACATAGGCTTCCTGCGTTGCCATGGTATCCCCCGTTGTTAGCCTCATACTACTTTATGAGCGTAATAGTAAACCATGGCGAACTATTTTGGAGCGAGGCCTGGATTTTATTTCAGACTAGTCATTGGGGACGTTCTTAAATGACTAGCTGTTGGGGACACTCTTTCGCCACCCGGCAGTTGGGGACGTTCCTTTCCTACCGGCAGTTGGGGACAGTCTTTGCCAACCCAGCCGGCAAAACAGCCGATCGGCAAAGACTGTCCCCAATGACTAGTCGTTTAAGTCTGTCCCCAATGACCACTCTTGGTCGTTTAAGTCTGTCCCCAATGAGTAACCGATGACTAGGTGGCTAGGCGCGGGATTTGTTGTGAGCGAGGGCTAGGCCTACGGCGGCGATGGCGGCGGCGAAGAGCACGGTGACGCCCAGGTCGCAGGCGATGTCGCCCAGCACGGTGGACGTCAGGTCCGCGGCGAGCGCCTTGCCGATCGCGTCGTTCACCCAATATGTCGGCACAAAGTGCGCCACGGTCTGCACGGCCGGTCCCATCAGCGACAGCGGCATCCAGGCGCCGCCCAAAAACGTCATGAGCATGCCGAGCAGGTTGCCCACACCGTTGAGCAGCTCCTCACGTGCACCCAGACTCGACAGCATAAAGCCAACGGCCAGCGGCGTCAGCGCTAGGGCAAACGTTGCCGCCAGCGCCAGGCACACGCGGCCCACGCCGACCTCGGCGACCGCGCCGGCAAAGCCCACGACGCCCATCATGCTCGACACAAACCAGATGCAGACGGTGAGCACGGCGGCGGCCGCAAACACGGCAAGCGAACGCCGGCGCTCGGAAATTGGACCGGCATCCATACGACGCACGCGCTCGGGCTCGTTCATGCCCGAAAACACCAAGCCCACCGACACGATGACCGACGAGATGATCGCGTACGCGCCAAAGTTGAAGTACGACTCGAGCGTGGCGGCGGCAGTCGAGTCGACCTTGACCTGCTCGATCTCGACCTTGGCACGCTTCGCGGCCGCATGTTCGGCGGCCTTGGCAACGTCGCCGTTAGAAGCAGCGGGCTCAAGCGCCGCCGCAGCGCCCGCGAGCGAGATCCAGCGCGAGGCCTCGGCAGACGAAAGCGCCGCCGCCATGGTACCGGCACCGTAAGTCACATCGAGCTTGGGCAGGGCCTCCCCCGCGCGGGCAGCCGCGACCAGGTCGTCCTCGAACCCCTCCGGGATAAAGAACACGCAGTCGGCGCTGCCCTTGGCGCTGTTGCTCTTGGAGAGCGCGTCCGCAAGGTCGTACGTGTCGTCGCCAACACCCGTGACCAGGTCAAAGCGCGACCCCAGATGCTTGGTAAGCGCACGTGAAAGATCACTGCCGTCGCGGTCGACCACGATCACGTTGGTGTCGTAGGGCTCGTACTCGGTAAGCTGCGACGAGTTCCAGCTCACCGAGGCCGCGATGAATACGCCCATGAGCGAGATGAACACCGTATAGATGAGCAGGTAGAACGGGTGCGCCAGCGCCATGCGAAGCGCGGTCTTAAAGGTGCTCATAGCGGCTCCTTCCAAAGATCAGCGTGGCGGCGGCAACGAACAGCAGCGCCATCAGGACGAGCGCGCCGGCGCGAACGGCGAAGGGTCCCAGGTCTTCAAAGAAATACAGGCGATTGAACATGTCGCAGATGAGCTTGACGGGGTTGAACCAGCACTCGGCCGGGCAGGCGCGGGCGACGTCGTCGGCAAGCGCCATCGCCGGCTCGCCGTAGAGGCCGGAGAACAGGGCGCACGTGGTAGCAAAGCCCGTGAGGATGCCCGACTTGGACGCCTTGCCGCCCTTAACGGGAAGCGTGCCCACAAAGAGCCCCAAGCCCGTGGCGGCAAGCGCGGAAGCGGCGCCGCCCACCAGACACAGCCCCTCGCGCCCGCCAAAGTCGACGCCCACGACCAGGCGCACGTAGCCGATTGCGATCGCCATCGAGGCGAAGGAAACCAGCCACGAGCCGACAAAGATGCCGGCCAGCGACGCCGTCTTGGAAAGGCCGCCCACACAGCGACGCGCGCCAAGGCCCGACAGATTGGGCTGCAGATCGACGACGCTCAAGGCGGCAAACTCGGCAGACATCATCGCGACCAGGCCAAAGAGCGCGTAATAGTAGATGACCGTGCCATCGGGTGTGGTGCGTGTCAGGCTTACGCGGCGGGTGCCGCCCTCGAGCGACAGGGCGCGCGCAACCGCCTCCGGGTCGGCGAGCGCCGCCGGGTTGTCCTGGGCAATCTGGCGCATGAGCTCGGCATTTTGTGTATACGAGCTTGCCACCGTCTCAAGGATGCTGCGGTCAGTGAGCACCGACGACGCACGCGAGTTGTCATAGCTCGAAAGCAATGTGAGTTTGGGCGTGCCCGCGACATCCACCGTGTAAATGCCCGCGACCTCGCCGGCCTTGAGTGCTTTGCGCGCGGCAGCCAAGTCTTCGCACTCGCTCACATCGAGCAGCTGGTCGTCGCCTGCCTTGGCAAGCGACGTCGCCACGTCCTTAAAGGTCGAGGCGTCCCAGGCCTCGTCCGCCACGACGGCAACCGGCACCGGGTCGACCGTGCCGTCGGAGCTCAGGTTCGCAAACATAAACATGAACATCGTGGAAAGCGCGACGGGAAAGACCGCGCCCCAAACCCACGTGCTCGGCCGGCGCAGCAGCGTCTTGACCGTAATAATAATGGTGTTGAACATGGCCGCCCCCTAGTCGCGCAGCTCGCGGCCGGTGATCTCGAGGAACACGTCGTTGAGGGTCGGCGGCTCGCTCCACACGCGGCCGAGCGCAACGTCGGCGGCGCGCAATGTGTCGAGGATGTCGACCAGGTTGTGCGGACTCGCCTCGCAGGTGCAGACGAGCTCGCCGCCGGACAGCTCGACTGAAAGCACGTGCTCGAGGGCGCGTAGCCGCTCGACCGTGGCCGACTCGACGGCGCCGACCTCGACGGTCACGCGCTCGCCCATTTGAATCATGCGCTTGAGCTCGTCGTTAGTGCCCTGCGCCAGCACGCGCCCGCCGTCCATGATCATGATGCGGCTGCAAATCTGCTCGACTTCCTCCATGTAATGGCTGGTATACACCACCGTGGCGCTCTCGTCGCGCAGGCGGCAGATGCCCTCCAGGATGGAGTTGCGGCTCTGCGGGTCGACTGCCACCGTGGGCTCGTCAAAAAAGATGAGCTCGGGCTTGTGCGCGATACCGCAGGCGATGTTGAGGCGACGCGCCAGGCCGCCCGAGAGCTTGCCGGGGCGGAACTTGGCAAAGTCGCCCAAGCCCACAAAGTCAATCGCCTCGTCCACCAGCGCGCGGCGGCGTTTGCGGTCGTTAACGTAGAGGCTGCAGAAATAATCGATGTTCTCGCGCACGGTGAGCTCGTCGAACACCGCCACCTGCTGCGGCACCACACCGATGCGGCGCTTGAGGTCGTAGCGGGTGGTCGTCATGGGCTCGCCGAACAGCTCGATGGTGCCCTTGTCGTAGGCGAGCAGCTGCAGGATGCAGTTGATGGACGTGGTCTTGCCCGAGCCGTTGGGTCCGAGCAGGCCAAAGATCTCGCCGGGGGCGATGCTCAGGTTAAAGTGGTCGAGCGCGATAAGATCGTCGTAGCGCTTGACGAGGTTTTCGACGTGGACGATATCTGTCATGAGGCGGCCCTTCTGTTGCTTGCGGCCCGGTACGATTGCATCATCGCAGGAGCGGACGGCGCGCACCAGTGAGCTTTGTCACGAGTGCGGGGCTTGGTCGCGCGGCCCGCCGGTGCCCCCGCTTTGCCGCGGGAGGAATGTCACGGTTGCTCCGGGTGGCGCCTCCCCCGTGCTTGGCATCGCGTACAATACCCGTATGAACAGGCTATTCGACAAATCGATCGTGCTGGCGTGCTGTATTGCGGCCGCCATGGGTCTTGCCGTGGACGCTCGCCTGGTCGCGGCGTTTTGCCTTGGCGTTATTGCCACCTCGCTGGCCGAGGTCGCACAGGAGGAACGCA
>CABURG010000016.1 GCA_902493835.1 uncultured Collinsella sp.
CCGCGAGCTGCGCTTACATCATCGCGGCCGTCGTCGTGCCGCCGTTTGTGCCGTTTGCACCCCTTGCCTTCTATGACATCGCGCGACGCGTGCGCCGTGAACGCATCTGGCCCGCGCTGGCGATTGGCGCAGTGTTTGTCTGTGCGCTTGTCGCGGACCTTCGCGGCGGCGCGCTCACCGCCCGAACGCTCCTGCTGACCGCCATCCTTTCGGTTGCCGCCGCCTTGCTATCGCTACGTACCGCCCAGCTGGAGCGCGAGCAACAGCACATGCGCCGTACCCGCGACGAGCTGCAAGAACGAGCCCTCGCGCTCGAAGCGCGCAACCGCGACCTTGCCGACCGCCAGGACTACGAAGTCGAGCGCGCGACGCTCGCCGAACGCGCCCGCATCGCGCGCGAGATCCACGATAACGTCGGGCACCAGCTCACGCGCGCCTCACTGCAGGCCGAAGCCCTACGCGTGGTCCACGCCGACGAGCCTGGCGTCGCCGCCGATTTCGCCGACGTTAAACGCACGGTTGACGAGGCGCTCCAGCTTGTGCGCACCAGCGTTCACGCGCTCAACGACAACGCCGTCGACCTTTCCGTGCAGCTCGAACGCATTGTTGAAGGCGCGCGCTCGGACGGCGGCCCGCAGATTGAGCTTGAAGTTTTGGCCGAGCATGCGCCCGCAAATGTCGCCAACTGCTTTGCGGCGGTCCTGCGCGAGGCGCTCTCCAACACCATGCGCCATGCTTGCGCCCATGCTGTCACCGTACGGTGCATGGAGCATCCGTCGTTTTACCAGATCATCGTTACCGATGATGGCGCGGGCGGGATCCAAGCAAGCGGCCGCGGCGCTGCGGAGGGCATGGGGCTCGCCTCCATGCGCGAGCGCATCGAGGCGCTTGGCGGCACCTTCACCGCCGGCCCGCGTGCCAGCGCCGGCGGCTGGCGTGTGTTTGCCACCGTTCCCAAACAGCAAGGAGATGAGGACCGATGAGGCTCATAGTTGTCGACGACGACCGTCTGGTGGTCGATTCACTCAAGATTATCCTGGGCGCCCAGCCGCAGATCGAAGTGGTGGGCACCGGCGCCAATGGCGACGAGGCGGTCGCGCTCTACAGCGAGCACGCCCCCGACATCGCGCTGCTCGACATTCAGATGCCGGGACGCGACGGCCTATCGGCGGCGCGCGAAATCCTTGAGCACGAACCCACGGCACGCGTGGTGTTTTTGACGACGTTCTCGGATGACGAGTACATTGTGTCGGCGCTCAAGCTGGGCGCCCGCGGTTACCTGATCAAGACCGATGTCGCCGCCATTCCGCCGGCGTTGGCGCAGGTCATGGACGGCAAGCGCGTGCTCGAGGGCAAGGCGATCGAGGATGTCGACTTTGACGGGATGGGCGACAAGACGGACACGCCCCGCCGGCCCGCGGCCTTTGTCAGCCTAACCGACCGCGAGTTCGAAGTCGCCGAGCTCATCGCCCGCGGCCTCGACAACAAGGAGATCGCCGCCACCGCCTACATGGGCGAAGGCACCGTGCGCAACCACATCAGCTCAATCCTAGCCAAAATGGGGCTACGCAACCGCACCCAAATCGCCATCGCCTACCTGCGAGGGTAATTACCCAACGGCCAACCACTCCCGCATAGCAAAATGGCTGCTACCAATTTAACGACATTTCAAAACTATGCCGGTTTACGGGGCTAAGCTCAGGGCCCTCATCCATACCCGCGTTTTCCGTAAAATGACGGTTCGTCTACCTGCGGTTTTATTTTCACGAATATCGGCATGGTTGGGGACTCGTGACTCAGCCCCGTAAACCGACATAGTTTTGTTCGGACGGCCCTGCACGAGCGCCTCCGCAAGCCTCGCAGGACCAAAATGATCCGTTTTCTTCCGCCCGCGGGGATCGGCTGACGGCGCCCGCCACGAAATGGGTCCATCTACTACGTTTGACCCAACGCCCCTGACCATAGCCGCGTTTCATGAAAAACCGCAGGCGTTCTACCTGCGGTTTTGTTTTCGCGTTTTTTGGCACGGTTAGGGGTAAGGGACTAAACGTAGTAGATGGGCCGGTTTCGTGGCAGGCCCTTCTCGCCTACGCACAAAAGCGCCGCCACGGAGGAGGGAGATGCCTCCGTGGCGGCTGGGGGTAGAAGTAGGTCGGCATTTAGCCCCGCCGGCCGCCCGGGGCCTTTTGGCCCCGGGCGCTGTCGACGTGCCTAGCGCTTACGGATACCCCAGACCAGGGCTCCGACGCCGGCCATGGCGATGACAAATGCCATAAGCAGTGCGGCGGCCTGCTGGTCACCCGTGGTGGGCAGGAAACCCTTGACCGTCTTGACGATGTTCGTCACGGTCTTGGGCGTGCCGGGATCGGGCATCGGCACGGGCGTCTCGGGCTTCTTGTACGCGTTGTTGAACACGATACCCTCGACGCTCTTGTCGCCCTTAGTATAGGTAACGCTCGCCTTGAGGTTACCCTCACCGTCGTCGACCACGTTGACGGTCGCGGTAAAGACGGACTTGTCATAGGTCATACCGGCCTCGTCGCCCTTGACCTCGCTGATGGTGTAGACGTGCGTGCCGGGCTCGCTGTACTCGAACTTATCGAAGCTGATCTTACCGTCGGCATCGTTGGTGACGGTGGACTCGATGCCCTCCCCAACGAGCTTAAAGCTAAACTCGTCCTTCTTGAGCTCGCGCCCCTCGAGCGCCTTGATGGCGCCGATGGAGACCTGCGTAGGCATGGCGTGATACTTGTTGGTAAAGCCAGCCGACTCGGTAGTTCCCTCGAGCTTGTGCGTCACGGTCAGCGTGCCATCGCCGTTGTCGGAGACGGTGGTCACGACGGTGTAGGTCGTACCGTCATAGGTGACGCCCTTGTACAGGCCGAGCGCGTTGGGGCAAGCCTCGCGCAGCGTGTACGTGTGCGTGCCGGGCGCCTCGTAGTGGATCGGGCTCAGCGTAACGTTGCCGTTGACGTCGTTGGTGCCGCTTGCAACAACCACGCCGTCCTCGAGCAGCTCAAACGTGAACTCGCCGGCTGAAAGGTCGCGTCCGGTCAGACGCTTAACCGTCTTGACCTGATCGGTCGCGGAAGAATCGGTGGGCGCCACGCCGTAGGTGTTGGTAAACGTGAAGGCCGCACCGTCGTCGCCTTCGTGCACGACGCTCAGATGTCCAGTGCTGTCGTCGGTCACGGTGTAGGAAACCTTGCGCGTGGCGTTGGCATCGTTAGTCACGCCAGGGGCGCTACCGGACTCGGTCACCGTATAGGTAAAGGTGTGCGAGCGCGGAGCGGTGGGGGCTGCGGGCTCGGACTCGTCGTTGGACTCGTCGGTGTCGGCCTCTTCGGCCTCTGCCTCGTCGGCCTCGGCTTCGTCTGCCTCGGCCTTATCGGTCGGATCGTCCGTCACGCCCAGAGCGCGGTTGAGGTCCTCGAGCGTAAAGTGGATCTTGCCAAAGTCCACGTTGCCAGCCGCGTCGTTGGTTGCGGTCGTGCGCTCGGGCATCGGGGCACCAGCCTCGTCGGCGGTCACGGTAAAGGTGAACTTGCCCGTGATGTCAGCCGGGGTCAGGCCCTCGGCAGCTTGGAGCTTCTTAGTGCCGGTGAGCGCGGCATCGACGGCTTCGGCGCCGTAGACGTTCTCGAACAAGGGCTCGACGCCGCCGTAGTCGACCGTTGCCGTCAGGGTACCGTCACCGTTGTCGACGACGATAACCTTAAAGCCAAAGCTCCACGTTGTAGCGGAAACGCCATTCGGCAGCCCGAATAAATCTTCGTAGGCCGTGTAGTTAATGGTCCAGGCGAGCTTACCGTCCTTGTCGGTACGATGGGCAAGCCCAGCCGCCTCAAGATTGGCAAGCATCTCGGTGTCGTAGTGCAGCGCATCAAAGCTCACGTGCCCGCCGATATTGGGCTTGAGGTTTTCGTATGCCACAAGCTCACCCTGATAGGCGATGCCGAACCAGAACTCGCCGTCGGCCATCGGGCGGCCGGTCAGAGTCTTGGTGGCAACGACCTGAGCGGCGGTGCCGCCAGGCGTGTTGGTCGTAGCGCTGTAACTGTTGTGGAACGGGACCAGGGCACTCTCGACCTTGTTCTCACCGCTCTTGTGGACCGTCGTATGCGTACCCTCGGGACCGCCGGAAACGGTCGTGGTAGCGGTAAGCGTACCGGCGCCGTCATCGGCGATAACGATCGTCACCGTGCGCTCGGCGTTGTCGTAGGTGTAACCGGGCTTGCCGTCGTTCTTCTCGGCCACGGTATATTTGAAGGTCTTGCCGGCGTCAGCCTGCGTAAACTTGACCTCATGGCCCGCCAGAATATCAATCAGACCGACCGTCGCCTCTGCCGTTGCAGGGGACTGGAAGTTGTTGGCGCCGGGCAGCAGGCCGAGCGCATTGGCCGAAGCCTCGTCGGCGGGCTTCACGGTAAAGGTGAACTGGCCCTCGGTCATGGGACGTCCGGAGAGGCTCTTGCTGAGCTTGAGGCCGCCGGCCGCGGCGTAATCGAGCTCAGTGCGGTACGTGTTGGTAAAACGTCCGCTTTCCTTCTTGGTGACGTTGGCGGTCAGGACGCCCTCGCCGTTCTCGGTCACGGTCACTTCGGCGGTCGCGACATGTCCGTCATACGTCATGCCTGCCGCATTGCCCGCGTTCTCGCGGATCTCGTACTTGTAGGTTCCGGCAGCCGTGTAGCGGATCTTGCCGAAGTTGATGGCGGCGATGCCGTCCTTCGCGTCCTTCTTGCTCACGGTCACGGTTGCGGGGTCGGGCAGCGGGGTGCCCTCGGCGGCGGTAATGGTAAAGCTGAACTCGTCGGAGTCCGTCCAAGCGCGACCATCGACAGCCTTGCTCAGGCCAAAGTCGAGGTCTGCATCGGTCGGGGTCACGCTGTAGGTGTTCTTGAAGGTCGCAGACGTGAGGTCCTTCAGGACATGCTCGGCCTTGAGGGTGCCGTCGCCGTTGTCCGTTATGGTGGTCTCGATGGTGTACTTGGCGTCACTGTAGGTGATGCCCTTGCTGGTGGTTCCGCCCTTGACCTCGCGCAGCGTGTAGGTGTGCTTGCCGGCCTCGGTGTACTTCACGGCGCCCATCGTGATGTTGCCGCTGGCGTCGTTGGTGCCAGTGGCGACGACCTTGTCGCCCTCGACGAGCTCGAAGGAGAACTCGCCGGCGGCAAGCGCGCGCCCGGTCAGGAACTTGGTCGCCTTGACCTGGTCGGTGACGCTGGACTCAGTGGGGGTCAGATTGTAGGAATTCTTGAACTCGGCAGCCTTGGCATCCTTCAGGACATGCTCGGCCTTGAGCGTGCCGTCGCCCTCATCGGTGATGGTGGTCACGATGGTGTAAGTCTTGCCGTCGTAGGCGATGCCCTTGCTGGTGGTTCCGCCGTTGACTTCGCGCAGTGTGTAGGTATGCGTTCCGGCCTTGTCATACTTGACGGTGCCCATCGTGATGTTGCCGCTGGCGTCGTTGGTGCCGGTGGCGACGACCTTGTCGCCCTCGACGAGCTCGAAGGAGAACTCGCCGGCGGCAAGTTTGCGCCCGGTCAGGGACTTGGTCGCGGTGATCTGGTCGGTGACGCTGGAGCTCTTGGGCGTCACGGTGTAGGAGTTCTTGAACTCAATCTTCTTGACGTCCTCGGCGCCCTTCAGCTTATGCGTGGCCACAAGCTGGCCCTTGCCATTGTCGGCGATGGTCGTCACGACGGTATAGACGGTTTTGTCGTAGGCGATGCCGCCGGCATTGCCCTTGACCTCGCGCAACGTATAGATGTGCTGACCGATCTCGGTGTACTTGATGGCGCTGAACGCAACGTTGCCGTTGGCATCATTCTTAACGGTTTCGACAACCGACGCGTCCTCGCCCTCACCCTCAACGAGCTCAAAGGAGAACTCATTGTCCTGGAGCTTATGGCCGGTCAGGACCTTGGTAACTGTAATCTGATCGGTGACGCTCGACTCAGCGGGATTGGCGGTATAGGTGTTCTTGAACTCGACCTCGCCCGAGGTCTTCTTCACAGAAGCCTCGAGCTTTCCCTTTGCGTTGGGTGTCACCGTTACGGTGAACTCTGCAACGTTCTTGCTGTAGGCGATGCCGTCGACCGTGGTCCCGGCATGCTTCTCGCTAACCTTGTAGACATACGTGCCCGGCTTGTCATAGGCAATCTCGCCAAAGCTAATGTCCGCATGGCCCTGGGTTGCAAACGCAGTCGTGGACCTGGGCATCGGGGCGTTGTCCTCGGACGTCAGGCCAAACTCAAACTTGTCCTCATCCGTCCAGTCGCGACCCTCGAGCACCTTGGTCAAGCCAAAGCTGGCCTTGGTATCCACCGTTGCCGGCGTCATATCAAGCGCAAAGCTAATCTTGCCGTTATTGCCCAGGTAGACATTGACCTTCGTCGCGCCGGAAACAACCTTCGTGTTGTTCCACTGGGGATTGATTACGTCGTGCGCGGTGTCCGTCGGGTTTCCGCCCACACGCTCCTTGGTGGTGTGGAGCTGATTAATATAGGCGAGGCGCGCAGTACCAGCCTTAATCGACCAGTGATCGCCGTCCTTTACCAAAGCGCCTTCAAAGCTCTCGAGCTCGCTTCCCTTAACCGGGATCGAAACGGAATCATCGTACGGCGCGCCCGACGAGTTCTGCGCCATAAACTCATCTTTGTACCAATAGGTCTTAGAGCCCGAAGGCTTTTCCGTTGCAAGCTTGGTGCAAGCCGCATCCGTATAGACGGGCGTTAGCTTTTGGAAGTAGTAGTAGCTGTTCGTGGCAGCAGGCTCAAAGCTCGCGACCGTATCGCCCACGTCGTCGCCGGTCCACTTGTTGGCGTAGAAGCTAACGGTATTGGAATCGGCGTCCTTGTGCTCATTGATGTAATCCTGCAGACCCGGTACGTTATTGGGAGTAAACAGGTTTTTGCGTGCAATAGCCTTTACGCTCGATGCATATGCAACGCGGATAGGCGAGATGGCATCCGTGGAGTCAACCACAAACGTGCCCGCCGACTCGTCAACGGTAAAACGGCGCAGCGGAATGAGCGATGCGGGAACCTTGACCGTCACGGTGTCACCGCGCTGAGGGTTTTTCTCGTCCGTACGGTCGACCGTGATCACCAGGTGAGCAAGCTCGCCATCAAACGTATAGGTATCGATATTGCCATCGGTCGACTTGGTGGCGGCGCCATAGGTCTTGCCGTTGTACTCGGCACCGGTAAAGCTATCGACCTGCATAAAGGCGCCCAGCTCGTCCTCGAATGTGATGTAGCCGGAACCGTTGGGATTGTTGCCCTCGACCTTGGTCGGGAAACCCTTGCCCGACGTAATGGCACTCGAGATGTCCTTAAAGACCTGATCAAGCTCGGCGGCGTTGGTCGCCGACTTGTAGTAGCTAGCACCGGCAACGGGGTTGCCGAAATTGACATTCCACTCCTCAGTTCCAAAAAAGCCATGGCTTACGGACGATGTGGCATCCGGATAGTTACTCGACACGGCATGCATGAATTTATTCTCGTTGCTCGTGCGGCTGCTTGTTGGATCGTCGCCCGGCTTCGCACCGTTGAAGATACCGATGGTATAAATGGTCGCCCCGCCACTCTTTATGGTCTTGGCGATATTGATGGCATCCTTAGCAACCTCGGCCTCAAAACCATTAGAACTCGTAGGAGAGCCATCGGTGAAGAACACAACGATCTTCTGGGCGTCTTCACGACCAGCGATGCCCTTGGCCAGGTCCATGCCATAGTCGGCACGAGTAGAGCCAGCAGGCTCGATTGAATTAACCGTGTTCTTGAGGCTCATTGCGCCATCACCCGAGCACGCCGTCAACTTCTGCATCGTCTGCGAGTAGTTGTAGGTGTTGCGGTCGGAGCGGTATGTATCATTACCGACCTTATCGCTCTTCTTACCCGCAAACTTTACGATGGCAACCTGGTGCTGCTTGCTCGCGTCCTTAACGTTCTTGTTTTGCTCGGCAATGGTGTCGATAAAGTGGTTGGCAGCATTCTTGAGCGCAACGATACGCTTAGGGGACCCTTTACCACCCATAGGATCATCCATTGAGCCAGAGGCATCAAGCACCATCACGATGTCGAGCGGCTTGGAAACCAGCGACGTCGTATCGGATGTCGAAGACATCGCCGAAAGCGTAGTCAAAAAGTCCGATTTCCCGTCATCGATTGCTTGGACCGTCTTATCCGTCCAAATTCGGCCGACGTTTTGCGTCGTGACCTTGCTGCCGTCATAGCCGCCCGCCCAGAACTTCCAATGGTTGCTGGTGTCGTGATCGACTATCTTTGTCGCTTCCGGTCCGTCCATACCGGTGCTGGACCTGGCGTTGGCCTCGGGCAGCATGGCAAATGCTGCAGCCGGCAATACCAGCACTACGGCCAGTATCACCGCCAAGAGACCCCTCGTGTACTTACCCATCGCGTCTCCCTTCTCGCAGGCTCAGACCTTGCATCAGCCTAAAGTTACGGAATGAGACACCATTTGAGCAGGTGACACACGTTCCAGATTCGGTTTTGAGCGTGAGACAAATGTCTCACCAAAGTTGAGACACGGGATTTTTGCAGGTAAACGAATGCGAATGAGGACCGGTGGGGCATTTTTGCCCCACCGGCCCCATCCCAACGCTACTCCGGCTTGGTTTCTACCGTGGGAGTCTTGTCCGCCGCAACCGGAGTGCGGGCGGTGTCCATGCTCAGGCAGTGTTTAGGACAGCTTTCGATGCACTCGCCGCACACCACGCAGGCATACGGGTCGATCGACCACGTTCCGCCCTTGCGATCGACCGCGAGCGCGCCCGCCGGGCAGCGACGCGCGCACATGCCGCAGCAAATGCACACGTCCATGTCGTTGACGATATGCCCGCGCAGGCGCTCGGGCGCCGTCAGCTTCTCCTGCGGATAGCACACCGTGACCGGCTGCTTGACCATAGAACCCAAGGCCGTCTTGGCAAATGTCAGCAAACTCATGCCGCGCCTACCTTTCCGTGCAGCTAATGCAGGGGTCGATGGTCAGGATAATCATGGGCACGTTGGCAAGGAGCACGCCCTGCAGCGCATGTGTCAGACCCGCCAGGTTCTGCGACGTCGGCGTGCGCACGCGGAAGCGGTCCAGGTTCTTGGTGCCGTTACCGCACACATAGTAGTACGCCTCGCCGCGCGGCTGCTCAATCACAACCTCGCCGCGCGCGCCGTCAGCCGGCGTGAGCTTGGTGCGCTCGCCGATTCCGTCGTGCGGTATCTTGCCCACAAGCTCCTTGATGATGTCCATGGCCTGCGTGACCTCGGCACAACGCACCTGGCAGCGGGCATAGCAGTCGCCGTCGGTAGCCACGATCGGCTCAAACGCAGCCAGATCCGCATAGGCGCCGTCACCGAACATGCGCACGTCGTAGTCCACGCCCGAGGCGCGACCGAACGGGCCGACCATCGAAAGCTCCAGCGCGTCCTTCTTGCTGATCACGCCTACACCGTGCAGGCGCTCGCCGCAGCTATTGTCGTCCAAAAACGTATGCACCAGGGCCTCGTAGTCGGGACGCATGGCGTCAAGCGTCTGGACAATGCCCGCCAGCTCGGAGTCCTCAATGTCGTGTTTAAGGCCGCCGATCTCGTTAATCGACAGAATCACGCGCCCGCCGCAAGTGCTCTCAAAGATCTTGAGAATCTGCTCGCGCAGCGTCCAAGACCGATAGAACAGCGCCTCAAAGCCAAAGGCATCGGCGAGCAGGCCCAGCCACAGCAGATGCGAGTGAATGCGCGAAAGCTCGTGCAGAATGGTGCGGATATACTGCACGCGGTCAGGCACCTCGATATCGAGCATGCGCTCGCAGGCGCTGGCATAGCCGCAGCTGTGGCCCACGGCGCAGATGCCGCAGATGCGCTCGGCGATGTAGCCAAACTGATGCATATCGCGCTTTTCGGTGAGCTTCTCGAGTCCGCGGTGCACAAAGCCGATCTGCGGAATTGCCTCGAGAACGCGGTCGTCCTCAATCACCAGGTCCAGATGAAGCGGCTCGGGCAGCACCGGGTGCTGCGGGCCAAACGGAATGACGGAGCGATGTGCCATGGGCCTTACGCCTCCTTTTTCTGCTTGTCGCGGGCGGCCTTGGCGGCAAGCGCCGCGCGGACCTTGGCTGCTTTCTCGGGATCCATGGCAGCGAGCTTTGCCTCCATCTCGGCAGCCTTGAGCGCGGCCTTCGCAGCAGCCCCATCGTGCTGAGCATCGGAGCCCGCGGCATCGCCGGCGCTCGCAGCGCCCTCCCCTGCAGCAGCCGCAGCAGCGGCGGCCTTTTCGGCAGCGGCCTTGCGCGCCTTGGCTTCGGCGGCGGCACGGACCTTCATGGCCTTCTCGCGCGCGGCCTTCACCTCGGGCGTGATAACGCTCATGGGCTCGGCAGTCGAAACCTGGTAGAAAAAGCCCTTAAAGTCGATCTGCATGTCGGTGATGGCAAGGCCAAACAGGTCGTGGGCCTCATTTTCAAACGGGAACACCGCGGGGTAATACGAGCTGATGGACGGAATCTCCTGGTACTGGTCGATGCCCTCAACCACCAGGTTCTCAATCGCATAGCTGCCGTCCTGCGCAATATGCTCCTGAGTAGCACGAACGTTAATAAACGTATAGACCAAGCGATACGAGCCGTCGTCGACGTTGCGTTCAGCGTGCATTTGCACAAAGCGCGCGCCGACGCCCTTAAGCGCCTGGACATGCGACAGGAGCTCCTCGATCCCGACGGTGGTATAGATAGCCTTTTGCATTACTCGGCCTCCTTTGCAGCGGCGGGCTTCCCGGCAGGCGCGTCGCCGGCACCGTCAGCCCCGGCCTCAGCCGCAGCCACAAACCCGTCCTCGCCCAGCTCAAAGTCGCCGTCCCAGGTAGCGGCACCGCCCACGGTGAGCGGATCGCCGCCGGCGCGCATCACGGCCTCCTTCTGGTCCAGGATGCCACACGCCTCCACGATGGCATCGATCACCGTCTCGGGGCGAATGGCGCACCCGGGCGCGTACACGTCCACGGGAATCGCGCGGTCCACGCCGCCGATCACGTTGTAGGCATCGCGGAATACGCCGCCCGAGCACGCGCAAATGCCGCACGCCACCACGCACTTGGGCTCGAGCATCTGGTTGTAGATCTGGCGCACGACGGGCAGGTTCTGGGCATTGACCGACCCCGTCACCAAAAAGATATCCGCATGCTTGGGGTTGCCGGTGTTGACCACGCCAAAGCGCTCCGCATCGAACAGCGGCGTGAGCGAGGCCAGCACCTCGATATCGCATCCGTTGCAGCTCGAACCGTCGTAATGAATAACCCACGGCGAGCGCGACATTTTATGATCCATGGATGCCGCCTCCTAAATAAACACGTCAACGAGGATGGGCATAAGGTTGAGCAGGCCAAACACCAGCGCCACGCCCCATCCGAGCCTAAAGCAGCTGCGCCAGGTGCTGCGTGCGAAGGTGTTGTCGATCAGGACCTCGACAAAATACGTCGCGGCCATCACGACCAGGGCTACAACCCAGCTCACGGGGTTGTCCCAAACAAAGAACATGCCCACCCACATCAAAAACAGCACGGTCTCGCACCAGTGCATAAGGGTCATCTTGGCCAGCGTGCCGCCGCTCATCTCGGTGGCGACGCCCTGGACGATCTCCTGATGCGCGTGATGCGAGTACGAAAGGTCAAACGGCGACTTGCGCAGCTTGATGGTAAGCACCGCGAGCAGCGCCAGGAAAATGGGCGCGCTGTACACGATGATGGGGGCCGACTGCCCCGTCACGGCGATGGAATCAAAGCTGTCGGTGGCAAGGTACAGGCCCACGCTCATCAGCAAAACAGCGGGCTCGTAACTCATAACCTGCAGTAGCTCACGATCGGCGCCAACCTGGGCAAACGGGCTTTGCGTCGAGGCAGACGCCAACACCACAAAGATCGCGGCGAGGGTAACCATAAACGCGCACAGCAGCGTGTTGGAGCCCGACACAAAGATGCCGCCGCCCACGACGGTGAAGATGAGCGCGCACGCCATGTAGGTATCGTCCATGGTGTTTACGCTGGCGGGGGCCTTGCGTAGCAGCTTGGCCACATCGTAGAAGGGCTGCCGCAGGCGCGGGCCCACGCGGCCCTGCATGCGGGCGGACAGCTTGCGGTCGATGCCGTCGATCAGGCCACCAACCAAAGGCGCCAGCAAGGCAAACGCCACGGTACCAATAAAGATGCCCACGACGCCCGAACCTTCAAAATACTTGCCGCGCAGCACCGAGGGCGCGCTCATGGCAAGTCTCTCGGGTCCAATCCACGCGCAACACAGCAGCGCAAACAAGATAATGCTGCAGCACACGACGCTGCCCGCGGGACCAATACGCTTCTCGCCAAGGGCGTCCTCCGAGTACCAATTGCGCTTTTCGGCCTTCACCTCGTGTCCCATCGAGCCGCGGAAATGGCGATATTTGTCGGTTCCCACACCCGAAAGGTACACGTTGACGTGCGGCTTGTTGCTCACGCGGAATGAAGTCAGCAGCACCACGGCGATAAAAGCCACGATAACCACCATCAGATACATGGCGTCCTTGCCGATAACATACGGCACGCGGCCAAACACCATGGCGAGGTAGGGCGACACCAGGCCGCTCGAGATAACCGGAAACGCCACGCAGCACAGAATCAGCAGCGCGGCGATGGTATTGAGGGCCATCCATTCGGTCTTATGGACATTGACCTCAACGTTTTGAGCCGTGGGGTCGACGCCCGAAAGCTTGGCAAGCCACTTGCCCCAGAAGAAGAACGTCGCGGCCGAGCCAAAGGCCAGCACCATGATCATGAGCACGTTGCCGGTCTGCGCAAACGCCACCAGGGCGCCCCACTTGGACACGAGCATGCCAAACGGCGCCACAAACATGCCCATGATGCCCAGCATCATCAGACGCGTCAGGTGCGGCATGCGGCTGAACATGCCATCCATGTCCTCGATATTGCGGCTGCCGATATGATGCTCGGCCGTGCCCACGCACAGGAACAGCAGCGACTTGGCCACCGTATGGAACAGGATCAGGAAGATGGCCGCCCATACGGCCTCGGGCGCGCCGACACCCAAGCAGGCACTGATGAGGCCCAAGTTGGAAATGGTGGAAAACGCGAGCACGCGTTTGGCGTTGCTCTGCGAGATGGCCATGAGGGCAGCGAGCAAAAACGTGATGGCACCCACACTCGTGACCATAAAGCCGGTCACGGGATAGATGGCATAGAGCGGGCTCAGCTTGACCATTAGGAACACGCCGGCTTTGACCATGGTGGACGAATGCAGCAGGGCGCTCGTGGGCGTGGGGGCAACCATGGCGCCGAGCAGCCAGGTATGGAACGGCATCTGCGCGGCCTTGGTAAGGGCGGCGAGCGACAGCAGAACGACCGGCATCACCAGCAGCGCGGATTGCGCGGTTCCGGCGCCGGAAAGCTCGATCATGCCCGAGATGGTCAGCGGCATGCCGTTAACGTGCAGGTACATGAGTCCGGCCAAAAACGCGATGCCGCCCAGCATGTTGAGGATGATCTGGGTGAAGGCGTTTTTGATGGCCTCGGGCGTGCGCGTGTAGCCAATCATAAGGAACGAGCACACGGTGGTGATTTCCCAGCCGCAGAACAGCCACTCAAGGTTGTCACTCGTCACGATGACGAACATGGCCGAGAGGAATAGAAACATAAGCGCCAGGAACTGCGGGCGACGGTCAGGCGCGGTCTGCCCGCGCAGCGCGGCCTCGTGCTCGTCGTGGGCCTGGAAGTCCTCCATGTAGCCCAGGGCATACACACAGATAAGGCTGCCGACAATGCCGACGGCGAGGACCATGATCACGCTCATGTAGTCCAGGTAGAGCGGCGTCGCCGTGACGGCTTCGGCCGCAGGCAACGTCATGGCTGCAAAGGCGAGCGAGCCCACCAGCTGGACTATGCCGAGCACCGTGGTAAGCGCGTTCCTATATTTGTACGCGTTGTACAGGATGACGGCGCACAGGATGACATCAATGGCGGAGCTGATGATCGAGAGCACATGCGAGGTGCCGGGGGCAACCTCAAAGCTCTGCGGACCCGTGCCAAAAAACATGACGGCGACTACAACTGTCACCGCCATAATAATGCCGGAACCTATGAGCCCCACCGCATCGCGGGCGCGGTCACCGCGCGCGAGCAGCATGCCCAGCGCCGGTACCAGCGGAAACAGGGTAAGGAAATACAGTAGCGTCATACCATCACTCCCCCATGCAAAAACGCTGCAATTGTTTAACGTTATAGCTCAATTACGGGGCTGCGGTGGCAGGTTTTCGGTCAACTGGGGAGTTTTAGGCGTACGGGGCAAGGGCACGTCCGCTTTGGAGCAGAGAGACGACGCTCCCCTATCGCAGCGACAGGCGCGCGGGCCACTGCGCGCGGTTTATTGGCCACTTTGGAGGATGTCCCGACAGGCTCGCGCCGGTCCAAAAAGTTGGCGCGGCAAGAAAAATGCGCCCCTGTGGGCGCACCATCCCGTTTGCTATTCCGCCTTTTTAACGCGCGGCTTGCGACCGCGCGGCTTATCGACCAGTGCGGCCTCACCGCTCTCGCGGTACTGACGGCACCAAGCCTTGACCGAAGACTCGCTGGGAATCTTGTGCTTGATCATGGCCTCGCGAACCGTCAAGCCGTTTTCCAGACGGTCCTTAACCACAGCGAGCTTTACGTCGTACGAATAGGTGTGATGATGCGAACCGGCATTGAGAACGGCGTCGGCACCGCCCACGGCATACGCGCGGGCCCACTGACGAGCCGTGGCCTGGGGAATGCCAAGCTCCGCGGCGAGGGCGCGATGACCGACCCCCTCTTGAAGGATCTCGACGGCGCGCTGCCTAACCTCGGGCGCATGCGTGCGAGTCCTAGTTGCTTCCGACATACCTGCCACTTCTTAGCCTTAACCGTTAATCTGCTTTCTTACGTGCAAGTTAGATAGTAGCATTTTAGCGTTTGCTCAAAGCAGTTAATTAAAATAGACGCGGCGTTATCTGGGCATTTGGCACCAAATTACGACATTTCTTTATCGATTATTTACGCTGGTAGCTGACTCGCAGCTAATCGTCATTCGCTTGTCAACAAAATTGGCATCTCTTTATGTCCTTTGGTATAGAGGATATGGTTATTAACCCCTCCCCCAATAATTTTGAGTGATCCGCAAGGCAGTAGACGTCCTCACTCCTCATGATTACCTCGCATTGCTATCCACCGGAGCAAAACAAAAAGGGCGGGACCTGCTGCGCTTGCAGGCCCCGCACCGGTTGACACCCGACGGGACACAGCCGGGCGAGACGGATCCGTGCTACCGCCCCGCCTGGCCGCGATGTTCAACTACAGCTCGTTGGCCGCGTGATACGCCGTGCGAATGGCGCTCGCGATGTCGGCGGTGCGCTCACCCGAGCAGTCGCCCACGCAGGTCACGGGCACCGTCACGCCGTCCAGGTCAAACGCGTTGGCCTTGGAGCCCACGGCCATCACCACGTAATCGCAGGCGATCTTCACCGGCTCCTCGGCGCCGTCCTCGGCGGTGCGAACGGCCTCCACGCCCTCGTCAGTAATGGCGGTCAGGCGGGTCTTCACGTGCTGCTCCACGTTGTGCTCGGCAAAGTCGCTCATAATCAGCGGCAGAATGGTCTCGGACTCGCCCGCGGCAATCTTGTCGAGCATCTCCACGATCGCCACCTCGCAGCCGTGCTGCAGCAGATACTCGGCAGTCTCGGTGCCCACCAAGCCACCGCCAATGACGGCGGCGCGGCCCGTAAGCTCCACCTTGCCGGCCAGCACGTCCCAGCTCGAGACGACCTTCTCCGAGTCGGCGCCCGGAACGGGGATGACCACGTCGTGCGCGCCCACAGCCACAATCGCGGCGTCGGCGGCGTTGAGGTCCTCAGCGGTAGCGGCATGGTTGAGCTCAACCTTCACGCCCAGGCCAGGCAGAATCTTCTCGTAGTACTCGACCGAGCGCATGATCTCGTCCTTGCGCGGAGGCGCGGCCGCCAGCACAATCTGGCCGCCCAAGTGATCGCTCGCCTCGTAGATGGTCACGTCGTAGCCGCGCTTGGCCGCCACGCGCGCGGCCTCCAGGCCGGCAATACCGCCGCCCACCACGGCGATCTTCTTGTCGCCCTCGCCCGGCTTGATGGCGATGGTCGCCTCGTCGCCGTTCTCGGCATTGAGCACGCACGAGATGTACTTGCGGTTTTGAATCGCATCGACGCAGCCCTTGTTGCAGTTGAGGCACTCGCGGATGGGTTCACCCGTGGCGGCCTTCAGCGCAATGTCGGGGTCGCACATGAGCGAGCGGCCGTAAGCGATGATGTCGGCCGAGCCGTCTTCCAGAATCTTCTCGCCGGCCTCGACCGAGACAACACGGCCGACGGTTGCCACCGGCACGGAGACCAGGGCCTTGACGCGCTCGGCCACGGGCAGCGTCCAGTTGTAGGGCATGGCGCCCATGGGCGGAATGGTGTCGCCCATGTTGCCGGTGTGGTTGGCCTGTGCGACCTGGATCATATCGATGCCTGCGCCCTCGAGCAGCTTGGCGAACTCGCAGGCCTCGTCGGGTAGCAAGCCGCCCTTGCCGCGCGGCGTGCCGTCGGGGTTCTCCATGATCACGGGGAGCTTGTACTCCACCATCAGCTGCGGCGCGGCTTCCTTAATGGCGGCGACGACCTCGAGCGCGTAGCGGACGCGGTTCTCGAACGAGCCGCCGTACTCGTCGGTGCGCTTGTTAAGGATTGCCGAGCACAGCGAGCCCACCAGACGGTCGCCGTGGACCTCGATGGCGTCGATGCCGGCCTGCTGCGCACGGGCGGCCGAGGCAGCGATGGCCTCCTTGATCTGGGTGAGCTGCTCCACGCTGGCCTCGTTCACAAAGTGCTGCATGTCGTGGTGCAGCTTGGCGTAGGCCTGGTTGCGGATCTCGTTGGACTCGGCCATCTTGGCGGCAAAGGTTTCCTCGTCGCCGGCGGCCTTGGCCTCCTGCGCGGCCTTGGCGGCGGCCATGGAACCCATGACCATGCGGCCGACACCGGGCACGTCGTACTCGGGGTGGAACAGCTGCAGCGCGACCTTGGCACCGTGCTTGTGGACGGCATCGGCCAGGGCCTTAAACGTGGGGATCTGGACGTTGGTCGCCAGCTTGGGCGTGGGGCTCGCGGTCATGACGGGAGCAACGTCGCCGATGACGATGTAACTCACGCCGCCACGGGCCAAGCGCTCGTAAAAAGCCAGGCTGCGCTCGCCAATGGAGCCGTCACGCTCCTCGTAGCCGGTGGTCAGCGGCGGAAACATAATGCGGTTTTTGAGCTCAAGGGGGCCAACCGTAATGGGCTGAAGCAGCTTGGATGCAGGTGCGGTCATGGACATTCCTCTCTTGTAGGCGCGGCGGCGATGTTGCCGCGTAGTTGTCTAGAGGATATGGCATGGGAATACAACAGCGCAACGGAAATCGGCGGACAGCAGGTAGCGGCAGGTGGATGGGGCAGGGCGGCCCGTCGGTTTGTCTCAATCTGTAACAGTTACGCGGCAAAACTGGGTCTTACTGTTACAGATCGAGACAAACCAAACCCGCCTGCTAGAAAATCTCAATCTATAACAACAACTCGGCAAAATCCGTCCCTCGTGTTACAGATTTAGACAAACACGACCCAACCCACCGGTATATCTCGATCTGTAACACCTAGCCGCCCAAATCGGGTCTAGATGTTACAGATCGAGATTTTGTTTGAGAGGCCGAGAATTGGACCGAAAACACGGTCCCGAAATAACAAAAAAGCTCGCCGGCCAGGCCGACGAGCTGCAAGTTCTTGGTCGCGGGGGCAGGATTTGAACCTACGACCTCCGGGTTATGAGCCCGGCGAGCTACCAGACTGCTCCACCCCGCAATGTCTGGGCGCCTCATGTGCGCAAAAAAGAATATTACGCGGGAGTTCGGTAAGCGGCAAGGAAAATCTCGTAGAGCATAATTCCTTCATATTTAAAACCCCTCAGCCCCTATCACCGTAAACGAATCGCAGCCGAGCGCCGTCGACGGCACGTATACAATGGTGCGCGTCCTTTTATGCCAACACCGGGAGTAGACATGCTGCTCGCTATCGATATGGGAAATACGCAGACGGCCATGGGCCTGTTTGACGGAGACGAGCTGGTGCAGTCGTGGCGTATGCCCACCGACCGCTCCTATACCGCCGACGAGATCCATGTGCGCCTGATGGGTTTCTTTAAGATGTACGGCCTTTCGCTCGACGCGGTCGACGCGATCGCCTTTGCGGGCGTGGTGCCGCAGCTCTCGCGCGAATGGCACGCCGTGGCCGACCGCATTGCCGCAGACGCCATTGTCATTGGGCCGCAGACGGCCGCGGTGACAAAGCTGCGCGCGGCGCGTCCCCAGGCCGTAGGCGCCGATCGCGTCGCTAACGCCGTTGCGGCCGAAACTTTCTACGGCGCGCCGGCAATCGTGGTGGACTTTGGCACCGCGACCAATATCGACGTCATCGATGAGGGCGGTTATTACATTGGCGGAGCGATCGCGCCGGGCATCCGCATCTCCATGGACGCGCTTGCCGCCCGTGCCGCCAAGCTCGCCAGCGTACCGCTCGAGGCGCCCGAGCACGCCATCGGCCGCGATACCGAGGAGTGCATCAAGGTGGGCGCCGTGACGGGCGCCGCCGCCATGGCCGAGGGCCTGATCGCGCGCATGAAGCGCGAGCTGGGGCGCGAGGACGCCACTGTTATCGCCACGGGCGGCCTCGCCAGCATCGTCGCCGATTCGACCGACGCCTTCGACGTGGTTGACGGACAGCTCACCATCAAGGGCATCTGCGAAATCTACCGCCGCATGCAGGAGCTGGGATAGAGCAAGGGGCTTAAGTCGAGCGCAAGCGGCGGACTAGGCAACGCATCAGTCCTATTCCTCAAAAACGAAATATTTTCAATTTTGAGGAATAGGGCACTGGCAACCCATTCCCCAGACAGGCGAAACCCTCCCCGGCACAGGCCGAAGAGGGCTTCGTTGTCATCGTTGTCTTTGAGCGCTGGCGCCCCGCGCTACAGCCCGCGAATTCGTACGGCCTCGGGCGGAAACTCCTGCTCGCCGGCATCGGTCTTGATAGTCGCACGACCCCAGATATCCAGGCCCGCAAACACACCGACCGCAAGCGGCAAACCGTTGGGCGACACCGCCGCAACTTGGCGGCCCAGCAGCGGCACCATGTCGAAGTACTCGCCCAGCACGGGAGCCAGCGGCCCGGCGGCGCCCTGCGGCGTGTTGGCAACAACCGCCCAGGCGTCCACGCGGGCCAGCACGGCGGCGGCCAGCGCCTCGACCAGCGCTTCGTCAGCCACGTCCACACCAAGCTCGCTCAACGCCGAATGCTCAATATCAACCGTCACCGCGGCAAACATGCCCGCAGCACCGGCACCGCCGTTGACGGCGACGCGCGCGAGCGACGTCTCAAACGCAGGCGCACCGCACACGATATCGCTCGGCCA